>BAHP02000016.1 GCA_000508865.1 Clostridiales bacterium VE202-01 | reverse complement strand
GCTGGTTACTCCGGTAATTGGCATGTGATCTATAGCATCCTTGATTTCTTCTAAATCTACTGTATCAATAATAAATTCCATCTCTTTTTTCTCCTACTATAATATTTGTTCAGTTCTACCAATAATATCATCTTGAGTAGCTTTAGATAATACATTGAAAAAAGCTGAATATCCTGCTACACGTACAATTAAATCTTTATGTTTTTCAGGATGTTTTTGAGCATCGATCAAAGTATCACGCGAAACGACGTTATATTGGACATGATAGCCATCTAATCGATTAAAAAATGTTTTGATCATCATTTCTAATTTTTCTTTATTTTCTTCCTTAGCTAACATCTGTGGGGTTACTTTTTGATTCAATAATACCCCACCTGTTATTTCATGGGTCGGTAATTTAGAAACAGATTTAAAAACTGCTGTTGGGCCGCTTTTATCCATCGAATGAGCTGGCGAGCACCCTTCTGCAAGCGGTGTATGCGCCTTTCTTCCATCAGGAGTTGCCATTGTTCCATATCCTTGACCAACATTTGCTGAAATGCTTGAAGTTCCCGCATAACGGATACCACCAATTGGTCCTCTACCATATCTAGTATTAGGATATTTTTTCATTTCATCAATATACGAATTATAAACTTCAACAACTAATTGATCCACATAATCATCGTCATTTCCATATTTTGGAGCATCATTAATTAACATATTTTGAATTCTTTGGTTTTCAACACTTGTAAAATCGTCAGCTAAAGCAGCCATTAATTGTACAGGCGTTATTTTCTTTTCTTCAAAAACAAGTTTTTTTATTGCCGCTAGACTATCTGCCATATTGGCTATACCAACTTGTAATCCTGAAATAAAATCATAAACTGCCCCACCTTCTTTAATCGTCTTACCACGACCAATACAATCTTCTGTCAACGCTGAACACAAAACATCTGGTACATCTCTTTCTAATGCTAAATCAATAGCATTTTCAACAATAACACTCATCCGCGTTAACTCTCTAAGAACATGATCAATCGCTTTCATCAATTCATCAAATGATTTCATGTCCTCAAAACGTCCCTGACCTTTGACAAAACGCTTACCTGATGTTGGATCGATTCCATCATTCATAGTAATAAGTAAGATTCTAGGAAAGTTCATATAACTCATTCCGGTGCATCGATATCCCCATTTACCAGGAACTGCCGTTTCAACACATCCGATTGCACTATAATTATAAGCATCTTCTTCTTTAACTCCTTTTTCGATGAAAGAAGGAATAATAACTTCATCTGAATTGAAAGCCGGCATTCCTGTACCTAACTTCATAACTTCGATAGCTTCATCCAAAAATGCTTTTGGCATATTTCGATGATAACGTACTGTTAAATTTGGCTGTGGTAATCTTGTTTGAGCTACTGACTTTAAAACTAGATATGATAATGCGTTAGTAGCATCTTTTTTATCTGGTGTTTGCCCGCCGATCGTTACATTTTGATACATTGGACTTCCAGCACTGCTGAATGTATGCGCCTGACTTCTGACTTTATTGATCGTTAAAGTTTTGATCCATAGATTTGTTAGTATTTCTACCACCTGGTCATCATTAATAAGTCCATGATCAATATCATGCTGGTAATATGGATAAATATACTGATCAAAACGCCCATATGATAAAGAGTGCCCATTAGATTCAATTTGCAAAATCAATTGAATGAACCATGTTGATTGAACTGCTTCATGGAAAGTTTGAGCTGGTTCATAGGGAACCTTAGCACAAATACGGCTAATTTCTAATAATTCTGCTTTTCTTTTTTCATCAGCTTTCATGGCTAATTCTTTAGCTAATTTTGAAAATCGCAATGCATATGTTTTTACCGCTTCAATAACAATCAACACCGCTTTATAAAACTGATACTTGTCTATATTTTCAACAACACATAGATCCAATCCATCTTTTAATTGTCGTACTCTTTCTTCATATCCTTTTAATCCCGTTTTTAATACTTGTTGATAATCCACAGCTAAATGGGCATCTCCAGAATTTAATTTCCCTTCCATCCCAAAAAAACCTGTTTCCATATAAACTTTTACTTCATCAGGAAGCAAAGCACCACCTTTTGATCTTAAATTATTATTTTCCCAAAATGGTGCAATTGAACGCAAATCTTCTTTTGTTTTTTCAGTAATATAAAAAACATCACCATCTCGCTTTTCGAACAAATCCAATTCATCTAAAACAAATTCCAGTGTATATTCAGGAAAAATTGGTGCATCTTTATTAGAAGCCGCCTGATTCCCTACGATAAGGGTTTCATCTTCAATATAAATGGACATCTTTTCTAAAATATTTTTTAACATCAAAGCTCGTTTCATAACGGCTGGTTGATTTTGATTCAGTTTGTATGCTTCTGTTGCAAGCAATGCGCGTTGAGCACAAATATAGGGCTTTTTATCCAAAACTTTTTCTCTAAACTCATTCATTCTTGGGGTTAAATCTCCAAAATGGGCAACATTTTTCATTTTCATCCTCCTTATTTCATTTGAAATTATTTATATTTTCAATTACAATTATATATTATCATAAACAGCTTTTATGTCAATATAGATTTTTTAATTAAAAGATATTTTACTTTCATTCGTAATTATTATTTACATTTAAAATAACGAATGTTATCATATAAATATAAAAAAGGAGACAGTACTTATGGAAGGGATAATATTTAATATTCAAAAATTTAGTATTCATGATGGTCCCGGTATTCGTACAACCATCTTTTTCAAGGGTTGTCCTTTAAAATGTGGCTGGTGTTCAAATCCTGAATCACAACTTGAAAAAATTCAAATTTTATATGATCAAAAAAAATGTATTCATTGTCAATCTTGTATCAATGCCTGTCAACATAAAGCAATTCAAATGATCAACGATAAAATCATAATTGATCACCAAAAATGTACTAGTTGTTTATCATGTGTTGACAGTTGTTTTCAAAACGCTTTAGATTATGAAGGTGAAAACAAGAAAATAACTGAAATTGCGAAGATTTGTTTACAAGATAAAGATTTTTACGAAGAATCTAACGGAGGAATTACTATTTCTGGAGGCGAAGGAATGAGTCAACCCGCCTTTTTAAAAGAATTAGTTAAAGAACTAAAAAAACACGATTTACATCTGGCAATCGAAACGACCGGTTATGTTCAACCTAATATTTTTAAAGAATTAGCCCCTATGTTTGATTTAATATTATTTGATATTAAACACTATGATTCTTATCAACATTTTCTTGGTACAAACGTCCATAACGAATTAATTATTCAAAACTTGAAATGGGCAGTTAAGCAAAAGATTGAAATCTTGCCAAGAATTCCAGTCATTCCTGACTTTAATGCATCATTGGATGATGCTAAAGGTATCGCTAAGCTTTTAACAGAAGTTCAATTATCAAAAGTACAACTTTTGCCATTTCACCAATTTGGTGAAAAAAATATGAATTATTGAATCGTGAATATCGTTTTAAAAATAAAAAAGCCCTTTATCCTGAAGATTTACAAGAATACCAGCAAATCTTTTTAGATAAAGGAATCGATTGTTTTTTTTAGGAGTGATACTCCTTTTTTATTCAGTTTTAAAAATCTCTATATTCTGTTTATGTAAATAATCTTCCACTTCTTTAGGTATATTTGCATCAGTATATAGATAATCAATATCATGGATATCAACCAGATTGACAACACCCTTTTGATGGAATTTTACTGAATCAGTTACAATAATAACATGTTCCGCCTGCTTAGCCATATCACGTACCGCCTCACTTCGCATATAATCATTACCAGTAAAACCACTTTTTTCACTAAATCCATCAGTCCCGATGAATAATTTATCAACAAAAAAAGTTTCAGCACATTTTTTCATGATCGGCCCAACCATTACTTGAGACTCGTTTTGATATTCTCCACCTAATAAGATAATTTTTACAGTACCCGTTTTTCTTATATAATCAGCAATAAACGCAGAATTCGTAATAATTGTCACATCTTTTTTAGTATGGGCTATTTCTAAGGCAACAAGAGCACAGCAAGACCCTGATTCGATCATTACCGTTTCCCCATTTTCAATAGTTTCTATAGCAAGTTTAGCAATTTTTTGTTTACTATCATAATGATACGCTAAGCGATTATTAATATCATCACTATCATTTAAAGTTGCATAGCCATGCTCTCTAAGAAGAACCCCACTATTTTCCAATATCGCTAAATCTTTTCTAATCGTCACTTGAGACACTCCCAGTATTTGCGAAAGCTTGCTAACTTCTATTTTTTTTCTTTTAGTCAATAACTCTAATATTTGAGTATGTCTTTTATTCATAATAACTTTATATCCTTTCTACCTGCCGATCCAAAGTCTATCTAATTATGAATAAACGCTTGTTTCTGTAGGCAATCATTTTAATTAATCTATAAAAAACAAACTGTAAGCTTTACCACTTTACAAAATTATAAACCGCAGTATCTTCTCTTTATTTGCCAAAGCAGCAAAAACTAACAATTTACTTTAAATTTAGCAATGATTTTCTTTTATCATCGTCTTTTCTATATAAGAATATCATATTAAAATTTCGTTTACAACAAAAAAGGGTTTCATAATATCGTTATAAGATTTCATAAAAAATCATTAATTTTTAGCACTCAGGCGTTGACAGTGCTAAAATAAGTGCTATAATATAAGTGTAGTTAAGGAAAGGACCTTAACAAGGTAAATAATTTTATATCCCAGCGTAAAACTACTGAGATAAAGAAAGAAAGAGGCGATGTTTTATGAAATTTTTACCTATTATGAATGATGTATTTGATGATTTATTTTATGATTCTTTTAAAAATTATTCTAACGTGAATGCTATGCGCACAGATATCTGTGAACAAAATGATCAATATTTACTAAACATGGAACTTCCTGGATTTAAAAAAGAAGATATTCAAATGGAATTAAAGGATGGTTATCTATTAGTTAGTGCTACTAGAAATGCAAATACTGAAGAAAAAGATGACCAAGGTCATGTAATTAGACGTGAACGTTACAGTGGAAGCTGTAGTCGTAGTTTCTATGTCGGAGATATTAAACAAGAAGATGTTAAAGCTTCATTTGATAATGGTGAATTAAAGATTACAATTCCTAAAAACACTGTTAAACAAGTTGAAGAAAAAAAATATATATCTATTGATTAAAGCCAATTTGCATTGGCTTTTTTTATTTATAAAAAATCATACTAATAAATCAAAATATTGATAAATCCTAATTAAATAAAAATAATGAAACCATTACAATTATATATGTTTATCCAAAGTCATATTCAACTCTCATTTTATCAAAGTTCCCATCAACAAAGATAGGAACTTTATTTTATAAATAAAATTGTATTTTCTTTCACAAATACTTGCATATTCAAATTATCTAACAGATGATTAATCTATTTAATAATCTTTTACAGAAAAACAGCAGCATCTTTAAACAGTCATCTTTTAAGAAAAACACAAGCTGTCAAAACACTCATGATAAGATTTATTTCAATTCGTTATAACGCTTATTACATTAATCTCTTTAATTATAAAGATTTCCAAAAGAAAATAACCATCCAACGCCAATTGTAATGGTTATTTCTTTTAAATAACTTTCACTTGAGGACAACCGTTTATCGATAGTCCTTTTCTCATTTATAATATACTATAAAATATCGAAAACATCAATAATATTAACATTTCTTACTTTATCCGCTCATAGTTGATATCACTTTGCATTTTACTTGAGAATTATGTTCGTTAATTTTTCTGCTTTATTGCTATTCAGCATAACTTAAAAGTTCTTACATCAATAAGCTCTTAAAAATCCAGGATAATCTTAAATCTTTCTTCGTACTATTTTATTAGCATTTAAATAATTATAAAAACACAGTAGAATAAAGTAATTTTGTTGCATTGTTAAAGCAACGTAGACCATTATATCAAAACATTTAATATTTTATCCTCACCATTTAAATTATAGAAATCATTAAAACACAAATAGTACTCAATAATGTTCCCAATAAATAATATTCAGCAAACTCTTTATCCTCTGATATTTTATTATATCTCGCTATTGATTTAGCTGTTAACACTAATCCAACTGAAGAATATTGTTCAATTAGTAAGAAAAATAACATAATAATCCTTTCAATAGTACCAATCATCCTTCCCGCTTTTTTTGTATTCTTAGTATTATCATCTTCTTTACTTACAGGCTTATATGATTGCATTATATTAACTATCAAGATATTTGTTGGTTTATGTACAAGAAGTATTTGAACAATTAGAATAATTATAGACTGAATAGAAATTCCAACAATATTTAATATATTTAAAAGCATTAGATTATATCGATAATTTTCTCCTGATTTTATCATAAAGTAAGAAGTATCATTAATATAGCTATATGAATAATCTGATCGATTATAAAAATATACTTTTGATATTTTCTTATAAATTCCTTTTTCTTTAAGAAATATTTTATTGCATCTACTAAAAAATGAGAAATTATAATTATCTCTAAATATATATTTTCAATATTTTGACAGATCAATTTAGCTACAATTAAAGTTATCAATCCATAAATCACACTATGAATGAATACATATTTAAAATTGTCTTCCTTTTTTCTTGCTAAAGACTCAGTCTGAAAATAAAAATCAGATAAGATATGTGCAAGTAAAAATATAATCAGTATTTCTTTATAAGTCATTATCACCCTTTACCTCACTTAATATTTTATTAACAGAATCAAAGGCGTCTTTATATACATAAAAATGAGTTTTAGACAAAATCTGTTGAATATTGGATTGAGTAACATTAAAATATTGTGCTGTTTCAGTTTGATTTTTCTTTTCAAATAAAACATAATCAACAACTTCTCTTTGCCTTTTTGTCCACCCCTCTTCGATGCTATACATGAGTTTTAAAATAGAATTTAATGATAATTCTTGTAAAGGATTATCTCCATCTATTTTAATTTGCACATCACCAAATGTACGTTCATTTTTCTTCTCTAATATTTTAAGATTTTCTATACTATCTCGTGCTTTATAATATCCCGGTCCATCTGCACCAATAGATATTTTAGAATTAATTTCTGTAGTAATCGCTCCAACCCCAATACCAAATCTTATTTTTACAGGATAAGAGCCCCTTTTTATATATTGAATTATATCCATAATATTTTTTCCAGAATGCAGCAGCCCTTGAAATTCGTCTCCCAAAGTAATTGTAAAGTTAGAAGCTATTGAATCAGAATATCTTTCATTTATTTCACTTAATACTTTATTTAATTTGTTTTGAAAAACTTTTCGCTCTTCAATACTTTTTGATTTCTTAATATCACCTATAATAGCAATATATGGATTAAAATTATTAAAGACAAAAAACACATGCTCCACCTCCTCGTATTTACTACAGTATAATATATTTTTACTTTACAAACAACAATTATTAGTCAATTAACTAATAACTATCATTTATAAGTATATTAGCTTATAATTATATATTATTAGTATTTTCATTATAGTATTTAAGCAAAACTCAAGAAAAAGTATCTAACTTCTCATAAATCATTACTACAATATAGTTATCTTTTGATCGATATATTTAATTTCATATTCATCAACATATTTTTCAATAAAAATTTTGATTACACACTGTAAAATAAAACTGGCATTAATTTTCAACATCATATTATCTTAGCTTCGATTTTAACATAAAAATGTTCATAAATACCATATTATTTTAGTCAACTAAAACCAAATAAAAGAGACTTTTTATGAACACTTCCCTATATCACAAAAGCCTAAAGATATGCATCTTTAATTTTATCATTATGAAAAAAACCTCTTTTTATACTAATTTGGAGTTGAATTCCAAATTTGTACCATTTGGATTATATCTATCATTATTATAGTTTTATTTTCATTTTAAATACAAAAAAAGATCCAAGATAATCTTGAATCTTCCTTCGTAAATGCTACGATTAACGTTTTCTAAAATCAAGTTGTTAACTTATAACTCAAATCCATTGATTTTATCAATGCATTTTTCAATGAAATTTTTGATTTGCTGCCTTATTGTTACCACACTAAACACATTCTAAAACTTCTCACATCAACAAATCCTAAAGAAATCTGTTATATTCAATTAACTAAAAAGTCTTAAAAATTAATTGTGGTTAAAATATTTCTTTACTAAAGCATATCACTCTTATTTAATAATTGTCTTAATAAGTTGCATCATAATATCTTTATCTTCTGGTCTAGAAGTTGCTACTAATATTGTTAATGTCGCTAAAGCATCATTATTAATTCTTTCTTTTCCATCTTTATATAGTGCATTGTTCTTTTCCAAAAAGTATAAAAATATAGTTGCTCCTATTCTCTTGTTTCCGTCAATAAAGCTATGATTTTTGACAATAAAATATAATAATGCACTTGCTTTATCTTCAAGTGTTGGATATAAATCACTTCCTCCAAAGCTTTGATATATTGTTGATATACTACTTTTAAATGAATCATCTCTTTCAATTGCAAATTGATCTCCTTAATTTGCAAACATTGTATTGTGTATCAATTTTATACATTCATCATATTGAATGACATAGACATCTTTTTGTCCTTCAGGTACTTCTAAAGTATGATGATCATAATCATCTAGTATTTTAAATCCTCTTTGATAAGCTTTTAAAAACTCTAACACAGCATCACTAGTTGGTAATTTTCCACCAGCTTCTTTATATTGATCAAGCATTTTTGTAACATATTCAATATCTTGAAAGTGTCTATCATTGACAACATATCCTTTTAATAAGTATTCTCTTAATATATTATTAGCCCATTTTCTAAAAAGAATACCATTTTTAGATTTTACTCTATAACCTACTGAAATAATAACATCTAAAGAATAAAACGCTACTAATTGTTTAACACCAACAACACGCATTTTTTGCGTGTTGTTTTCTATTGAAAGTTCATCATCTTTAAAAATATTATTTATATGTTTCCTTATTGTTTTTTCATCTTTATCAAATAGCTTAGCCATCTGATTTGCACTTAGCCATACAGTTTCTTCTTGTGGTGAAACATAACATCTAATACAAAATCTCCATCTTTAAATTGTACAACTTCATTTCTTTCTACTATATCAACCATAATATCACCTTCTCCATTTAAAATTTTATTAATTAGCTCATTATATCACTTACTCACTCTTATTTCATTAAAAATCACAAAAAAAAGATCCAAGATAATCTTAAATCTTCCTTCGTAAATGCTACGATTAACGTTTTGTTAAAATCAAGTTGTTAACTTATAACTCAAATCCATTGATTTTATCAATACTTTTTTCAATGAAATTTCTCATTTGCTGCCTTATTGCTACTACCCTCAGCACAACTTAAAACTTCTCACATCAACAAACCCTAAAGAAATCTGTTATATTCAATTAACTAAAAAGTCTTAAAAATTAATTGTGGTCATATCAATCTATCTGTTTCTCAATAGAAGAAACTAAATCTTTTATTGTAGGTAAACCTTCTTTTAATTCTTCTGGTAAATAATCTGTTATTTTGTATTCACTAACTCCCATTGGTTTATCCATATCTCTTAAAGTATATTCAGCAATAATATTGTTCTTATGACTACATAATAATAGTCCAATTGTTGGATTATCAAAATGACCTTTCAAAGTTTCATCTACTGCTGTCAAATAAAAACTCAATTGTCCTGCATATTCCGGTTTAAAATCACCTATTTTTAATTCTATAACAACATAACACCTTAATCTTATATTATAAAATAACAAATCAATATAAAAATCTTCCTCTGCAATTTCTAAATGATATTGATGTCCTACAAACGCAAAACCTTTTCCCAATTCTAAAAGTACTTTAGTAATATTATTGATTAAAGCATCCTCTAAATCTTTTTCCCTTGCATTTTCTTTCAAATCAATAAAATCAAAAACATAAGGATCTTTCATTGTTTCTAAAGCTAATTCACTCTGTGTTTCTTCTAATCTTTGAGGAAAATTTGAGATTTTTGTATTTTCATGTTGTCTTATATAATTGAGTTTCTATTTGATGAGCCAAAATATTTTTGGACCAGCCATTTTCTACTGTCTTATTAATATACCAAATTCGTTCTTCTTTTGAATTTATTTTTAGTATCTCAAAATTATGTGACCAGGGAATTTGTGCAGTCACCGTCTGCACAAATTCAAAATCAGTATACTCTCGATAAAATCTTACCATATTTTTTAAATTTCTTGATGAAAAACTTTTAAAGATGGAAACTCATTTCTTATATCTTTTGAAAGATTATCAATAAATTTATTTCCCCATTTACTATGAGTATCAATAATTTTTCCAATGTTCCAATACAAAGAAATCATTTCTTTATTAGCATTCAGTATTGCCTTGTGCTGAGCAATTTGTATTTGTTTTTTAATAATTTCAAAAGTTTCTATATAACTTTTTTCTATCAATAATAGCACCTCCTCATATATTTAATAATATATCTGATTATTATATTCTACTATTTCATGATTTAATATACAACAAAAAAAGACCCAAGATAACCTTGAATCTTCCTTCGTATTTGTTTTTGATTAACGTTTTGTTAATTCCCAAGTGTGATAAAATCAACACTTTTTAAACATTTTGCATCTTACTAGCTTATTTACCAAACCACTTCAAATCAACTGAATACAACTGTTATATACAAGAAACAGATAATACAAATACATTTTTATTAATAAGACAATTATTTTCTGTATTGCATATAATACAAGATACACCAACTACTAATATAACTTCATTGTTCCTAAAGCCAATTTACTCTATATTTTTCTAATCTATCTCCTTTTGAACTAATTTTAAATCATTCTGAAAAACTCATTTAAAAAACTTTTGATTCCGTTTTTATATCACCTATCATTATTTTCCAAATCTTCTGAGTTTTGCTGTAACTGAAAAATTATTTTTTGAGTTTCTATTTCATTTCTTAATTCTTCTTCTGTTGGTAAATATAATTTATATTTACTTGCAAACAGCTGTTCATTTCCCTTAAGAATTGAATATCGTGCTATATCTTCATCTGTATCTGCACAAAGAATAATCCCTAAGGTTGGATTATCTCCTTCTGTTCGTTTTAATTCATCATACATTCTAACATACATATCCATTTGTCCTACATCTTGATGACTTATTTTTTCTGTTTTAAGATCAATTAAAACAAAGCATTTTAAATAATAATTGTAGAATACTAAATCAATATAATAGTCTTGTTTTTCAGTATGAATGTGCTGTTGTCTTGAAACAAAAGCATAACCTTTCCCTAATTCCATTAGAAATTTTTGTAAATTAGTTATAATACTTGTTTCTAATTCAGTTTCAGTAAAAGATATATCATTCGGTAACGATAAGAATTCAGCTATCACTGGATTTTTTATAAATTCTAACTTATCATAATTTTTAGATTCAGTTAATTTATTCATTTCATCAATAACAGGTTGCTTAGTTTGTGATTTCAACAATCGATAATAATATTGAGAAGAGATATTTCATTGTAATGTTCTAACACTCCAAGTTTGTTCTTTTGCTTCTTTTTCATACCATTCTCTAGCAACACTATCTTTAACTTGGGTTAAAACTTGATAGTGGGACCAAGACAAAAAATCTATTGGTGATTTTCCAAACGCTGTCTGGAAAATGTTTGGATACATTGTATAAAATTTATAAAAACTATATAGATTAGACTTTGTAAATCCTTTTCCATATTCTTTTATTAAATTCTTTGAAAGATTTTTAATAACTTCGCCACCATATTTTGCACGATTATCACCATTAAGTTCTTCTTGAGCAATACGATATCCAATTAACCAGTTACGATAGATGAGATTGGTATTAATTGCCTGATATGCACTTTTTTGTGAACTATCAATAATAAATTCCATATCTGATACAATATCATCAGTTTTATTAAATTCAATAAAGCCATCCACTTTAATTATATGATCATTCATCAAATTCACCTTCTTTTTATTTAAAATTTTAAAAATCTTTTACCAAAAATAATAATATAACTTTATATTTCTACATTTGGATATATCTAAACATATTATAATCACTTAATGATATTTCATAATATATCTTATTTTTATATTTTACAATTTCATGATTTAATATACAACAAAAAAAGACCCAAGATAACCTTGAATCTTCCTTCGTATTTGTTTTTGATTAACGTTTTGTTAATTCCCAAATGTGATAAAATCAACACTTTTTGATATTTTTGCATCTTACTAGCTTATTTACCAAAACACTTTAAATCAATTCAATACAACTGTTATATACAAGAAACAGATAATACAAATACATTTCTATTAATAGGATAATTATTTTCTGTATTGCATATAATACAAGATATACCAACTTCATATTGACTCTTTTTTAATTGACTAAAACTTTTAATATGACTCTCATTGAACATACTACCTTTTTTTATTTCTATACAATGAAGTTTTAGATTTTCAACAATGATAAGATCAATTTCATTTTGATTATTGTCCCTATAATAGTATCCTGGTAATTCTAATCCATTATTTTCATATGATTTCTTTATTTCATTCATAACGTATGTCTCCATGAATGCCCCTGCTAAATTACTAATTAATAAATTTTCAGAATCATAAACTTTTGACAAATAAGCTGCTAAGCCAGTATCACTAAAATATAATTTGGGGGCTTTAACAATTCTTTTTGATAATTTATACTCACTATATGGTTGCAATAAATATATAATTCCACTCGTTTCTAAAATCGAAATCCAATCTTTTACTGTTTTAACATCAACACCCACATTTCTGGCAATTTGTGAATAATTAATTTGTTGACTTGTTAATGTTGCAATATGTTGTAAAAAATTATGAAACCTCAACTTATCTTTAAGATTTATAAGTTCATTAATATCCCTATCTAAATACGTGTTAACATAGTCTCTATAAAATTGTCTAGTTGGTAATTTTGGATTTTTTAATAATTCGGGATAAAATCCTCTAACTATTATTTTAAACAATTCATTGACATTGATAGGATTCATTTCCTTTTGTAATAATTCTAAAGAAGGCAAAAAAGGAATCTCATCTTTCCCAATTATTTCACTATAACTTAAAGGATTCATTGATAAGATAGTTGCTCTTCCAGCTAAAGACTGTGTTACTCCTCGCATTAATGAAAAAGTTTGGGAACCAGTTAATACAAACATCCCATTGGCACTTCCTTCTTCAAGCCTTTTTTTATTAACAATTGATTCTATTACTTCCATCAGTATAGGAGCATATTGAATTTCATCAATAATCAAAGGATATCCATATCTTTGAATAAAAAATATTGGATCTTTTAAGGCTTGTTCTCTCATTTCTATATCATCTAATGAAACGTAATGAAAACCATGCGTTCTCACCAAATTATATGCTTCTGTTGATTTACCCACTTGTCTTGGTCCTGTAATAATAACAACAGGATAATGCTTTAACGATTCTTCGATTTTATTAAAAATTGTTCTCTTAAACATAGCGCCTCCATTTATACAAATTTTCATTATAACTCCATATTTGTATAAAATTATTATAACATACTTTTCATTATTATTATAGTTTTATTTTTAATTAAAATACAAAAAAAGATCCAAGATAACCTTGAATCTTCCTTCGTATTTGTTTTGATTAACGTTTTGAGAATTGTGGCGCACGACGAGCTTTTTTAAGACCGTATTTTTTACGTTCTTTAACACGTGCATCACGAGTAAGGAATCCAGCAGCTTTTAAAGTTGGTCTATAATCATCACCAGCTTGCAATAACGCTCTAGAAATACCGTGACGAATAGCTCCAGCTTGTCCTGAATATCCTCCACCATATACATTAACACTAATATCAAATTGAGAAGTTGTATTAGTTAACTCTAATGGTTGATTAACAATCATCAATAAAACATCTGATGGTAAGTATTCTTTAGCTGGTTTATCATTGATTACAATATTTCCAGTACCTGGTGTTAAAATAACACGAGCTACAGAAGATTTTCTACGTCCTGTTCCTCTATATTGTACATTTGCCATTTTTCTGTTTTTCCTCCTTACCCTTTAATTTTCAATTCTTCAGGTTTTTGTGCTGCATGTGGATGCTCATTACCTGCATAAACAAATAATTTCATTCCTTGTTTTCTACCTAATGTATTATGTGGTAACATACCTTTTACCGCTGCTTCAACCCAACCAGTTGGATTTTGTTCTTTAAATTGACGAGCAGTTTTTACTTTTAAACCACCTAGCCAACCTGAATGACGATAATAATTTACTTTATCTAATTTTTTACCAGTCATTACTACTTTATCAGCGTTAATAATAATTACATAATCACCAGTATCCACATGTGGTGTATAAGTTGGTTTATTTTTACCTCTTAATACTGATGCTACTTCTGATGCTAAACGACCTAAAGTTAAATCAGTTGCATCAACTACATACCATTTTCTTTCGATTGTGGCTGCATTAGCCATAGTTGTTTGTCTCATTTATTTTTTCTCCTTTATCCTTACCGGGGACTTTAGAGTTCATAAGAACATTCTCATTATAAGTACTTCATCGTATAATGTCAATCCCTTTTCCATAAATAAATTACCTATATTAGATAAAATTTTCCTCTTTAAACAATAAAACGACATAATTTAATTACATCTACATAGATAACATTATTTTATTGTCCAACCAAAAAATCAAGCGATAATTTTAATACTTTCTTTATATGTTCAACACTATCATAATTATGATTAGCTCCGTTAATTGGAATAAATTTAGCTGTATCTATAAATTTAGGTACATATAGTTTAGATATATCAAACGGAACAGTCGTATCTTCTGTACCATGAATAATTAGTAAATCATTTTTATAAATATCTAAATCATCATAAAAATCACGAGCTAACATATCATCAACAAACTCTTGAGAAATTTCGAATCCGCCATGATCATATAATCCATCTTGATTTGCTTCAACTTTACCTGTTAAATAATCTAAAGCCATAGGTAAATTAAATGCTGGTGCCCACAATACCAATTTACTTATCACTTCTGGATAAAGTTTCGCTAATTCACTAGCTACAGCTCCTCCCATCGAATGTCCTAAGACATATATTTCAGTGCAATTTTCCATTTTTAAAGCTTCTTCTAAAATTATTCTTGCACATGCCAACTCATCTTTAAAAGTCATATCTTTAAAGTTTAGATCACTTTCACCACTACCTAAAAAATCAAATCTAAAAGTTGCAATGCCCTTAGCTTCTAACATTCTTGCTAATTGCACATAGCTAAATTTAGTCCCTGTCTTTTGACCAGTAAAACCATGAAAAATCAAACAAACTGGATGCTTATCTTTATTTGGTTTATGAAAAAAACCTCTCATTGTGCCTTTTGGTGTTGGTATTTCACAATAATGTTGCATTATAACACCTTATGCGCTCTTTTAAAGCGTTTAATACCATCATTATTAATATACTGATTTGTAATATTACGTATATTTTCCTCACCAAAATCTCCACCAATAAACAAGCAAGTATCCATGATCTCACTAGTTAATAAACGCCAGATTTCATCTGTAAAATCTTCATTTAGCACCATTTCTTTAACTATTTTCAAGCAATCTTCTATATATTCTGTTTTATCAATTTCTGTAATACCTTCCATTATTTATTCTCCTTTACGAGTTCTTTAATAACATAACCAGCTATCATCAAACCAGCGACACTAGGGACAAAACTCACACTTCCCGGTGTTGCATCAGCTACTTTTTGTGGTTGTTCTTTTGAATATAATACAGGACATTTTTTTATTCCACGAATCTTTAATTCTCTTCGCATTACTCTCGCTAAAGGGCATACACTGGTTTTAAAAATATCAGCTATTTCAAAACTTTCTGGTTCCAATTTATTACCTGTTCCCATAGATGAAATAATACGAATTTTTAATTTGTGACAATTTTCAATTAATGCTATTTTGGCTTTTACCGTATCGATAGCGTCAACAACAAAATCACAATCAGAAAATATATCTTCCATTCCCTGATCAGGAAGATAAAACTGCTGATATGTAGTTATTTTTAGATTAGGATTGATATCTAAACATCTTCTCTTAGCAACATCCACTTTATTCATACCGATCGTCGAATGTAATGCATATAGTTGTCTATTTAGATTAGTAATATCGATTTTATCATGATCAACTAAAACTATTTCTCCAATTCCATTTCTAACCAACGCCTCAACTACATAACTGCCAACCCCACCCAATCCAAAAACTGCCACCTTTTTAGTTTGGAGGTTTTCAAGCCATTCTTGATTAGTCATTTTTACAATTCTTGCAAACTGTTCCATAATTCACCTCCCACTTATTATAAACCAAACGATTTTATTTATAAAGCTAAAGGTATAACTTTTTCTTTAGTTCATTTTGGGCAATTACAACCAAAGAAATTTGACCCCATTTATAATTAATTTGGTGATGATGTTATGGTTATTTATAAAAGAATTCGTGATCTTCGTGAAGATAAAGATTTAACTCAAAAAGAACTAGCTAATTATCTTAATGTTTCGCAAAAATCATATTCGCGTTATGAACGCGGTGAAAGAACGATTGCTCCTGAAATCTTAGATAAAATTGCTACTTTTCACGAAACTACTGTCGATTATCTATTAGGTAGAACTGACGATAAAACTGATTATACAAAAAAAGAAAACCAAATACATCGTTAAAATCATTTATATAAAAACTCTTATCCTGCTATTAATGCAGGTTTTATTTTTAATCAACAAATAATAACAATCATATTTTTTAGTCCAATTTGGGGTATTTAAGCATAGACCAATGGGGTCAATCCTATAATAAAAACAGGTGGTGATAACTATGGTTATTTACAAAAGAATTCGTGATCTTCGTGAAGACAAAGATTTAACTCAAAAAGAATTAGCTAATTATCTTAATGTTACACAAAAATCATATTCACGTTATGAACGTGGCGAAAGAACAATCGCTCCTGAAATCTTGGATAAAATCGCAACTTTTCATGAAACCACTGTCGATTATCTATTAGGTAGAACTAATGATAAAACTGACTATACTAAAAAAGAAAATCGCTCTAAACATCGATAAATTATATAAAATAAACCATTCTGTAATAATCATCTAAAATGATTATTACTTTTTATTTTAATAAAAAAGAGTTAGAAAGAATCTAATTCTCTTTATAACTCCTTTTCATTATTCATAGTCTGCAGTGTATCCACGATTATCCAATTCAAGTTTAACAACTTGCCAATCTTTAACTAAATCACCAAGTTCTTCCTTTATTCTTACTACTCCCATTTTATCCTCACCACGAATAACAGCCATGATAGTTGGTCCTGCTCCTGATAAATATGCACCTAAGACTTTCTCATCTTTTTCTAAGGCCGCCATAATATCATTAAACCCTTTAATTAAATCTCCACGATATGGCTGGTGTAAACGATCTTTAAAGCCTAATTTAAGCCCTTCATCATAACCATTAATCAATGAAGCAACCATTAACGCTAGATGTGATACATTTTTAATCGCATCTTTCCGTGGTAAAACCTGCGGTAAAACCGAACGTGATTGTTCAGTCGATAATGTAAATGGTGGAATTAAAGCAACAAAACGATAATCATGCTTAACAGGAATATTTAATGTTAAAACATTATTTTCTTCCATCACCGACACTGTTAATCCCCCAAAAACAGCTGGTGCCACATTATCAGGATGACCTTCAATCGCTGTTGCCAACTCTAAAATCTCTTGACGATCATCAGCCTTATCTTTAAAAGCAAAAGCTCCAACGATTCCTGCTACAATACATGTCGAACTACTTCCTAGTCCACGAGTATAAGGAACATCTCCACTACATTCGATATTTATCCCCTGGTATTTTAAACCACAAACTTCAGCAGCTCTTTTGAAAGCCTGATAAGTCATATTATCTTCATTACAAAATTGCTCTGGACAGCCTGTAATATTTAAACCACTATCACTTAATTCAAAGATAAAGGTATTGTATAAAGTCAGTGCTAAACCAGCCACATCAAATCCTGGACCTAAATTTGCACTTGTTGCGGGTACTTTTACTTTTACTTTCATGATAACCTCCTACATTGCTTCAATTTCTGATTTAATAAAGCTAATAATTTCAGTTTTATCGATTGCTTCTTTATGTAAAACAGCTCGATCTTTAATACCTGTTAATGCTCTAGGAACTGAAACACCTGTTCTTTCATTTAACTTTTCAATAGCACTATAAACATCAAGTTCTTCATCATAAATTGCTTTGTATACAGATTCAGGGAATTTATAAGGAGATGCAGTTGATAATAATATCGTCTTCGTATCATCCCCACTATCTTTTTGATACTGCTTTAAGACTCCATAACCAATTGCTGTATGAGTATCTAATAAATATCCTGTTTCATTAAAGCACTGTTTTATTGTTTGTAAAACTTCATCTTCATTTAAATATCCTGCTTTAAATTGCTTTTTAATTTTTTCATAAGTATCTTCATCTACTTCATAAACACCTTCACTGTTTAATTTATCCATATAACTACGCACTTTATCCCCATCGCCATCAGACATAAACCAAACTAGTCTTTCAAGATTACTAGATACTAAAATATCCATTGCTGGTGCATTAGTTTTATAAAATTCTCGATTAGCATCATAACGACCTGTAGTAAAGAAATCTGTCAAAATATTATTTTTATTTGATGCACAAATAAATTTATTAATTGGTAATCCCATTTGTTTTGCGAAATATCCTGCTAAACAGTTACCAAAATTACCACTAGGAACACAGAAATTAACCTGATCTCCTAAATTAATTTCATCATTTCTCACCAATTCAAAATAACTATGGAAATAATAAACGATTTGTGGAATCAAACGCCCGACATTGATTGAATTTGCTGATGATAAAAAGACATTATGTTTATCACTTTCAACTTTTAATTCATCAGATCCAAATGCTTTTTTCACAGCTGTTTGTGCATCATCAAAGTTTCCATGAATTCCAATAACCTTAACATTTTTACCAGTCTGACTTACCATCTGCTGCTGTTGAATTGCAGATACTCCATCTAATGGATAAAAAACTTTAATACAAGTTCCAGCAACATCTTTAAAACCTTCTAACGCAGCTTTCCCTGTATCACCACTAGTTGCTGCTAAAATCATTACTTCACGTTGTTCATTTAACTGCTTTAAAGATAAAGTCATTAAATAAGGCAATAATGACAATGCCATATCCTTAAACGCTGCCGTTTGACCATGAAATAATTCAGCCACATAAACATCACCAGCTTTTTTTACTGGCACGACAATTTCAGGAAACAGTCCTTTTCCATATGCATTTGAGCATGCTTCATGAATCAATTCTTTTCCATCTTCTGGTACAAAAGTACTTAATACTTCTGTAGCTAGATCTACATAATTCAAATTAGATAACGCTTCTAAATCCATTTTAGTAAAATCAAAATTAGGTACTAATAAACCACCATCTTCACCGATTCCCTGAACGATAGCTTGATAAAAATTAATTTCTTTTTGAAGATTTCGCGTACTTACATATTTCTTTTCCATTGTTCAACCCCCTGTTTGATTTAAATTATTGTATACAATTTATTTAAAGAAGTCAATATATTGTTATTATAACATAATTCGATAAAATTATTT
>BAHP02000017.1 GCA_000508865.1 Clostridiales bacterium VE202-01 | reverse complement strand
AAAAAAAAAGAAAGCTAGTTCTTTTTAAGTGCGTCAAAAATACCTAAAAGTATCCAAGTAAATAAATATTTGGATATTTTTTTGTTATGAATGAGGAGAAATTAAAAACGGGACATAAAAAAGCGAATGAATAGTCAAAAACTATTCATTCGTTACAGCCCCTTTTCGTTAAAACATCTTATTTTCTTTTGCACACATATATGATTATTGTACAAACTACCATGAAATATCCATAAATTAATTCTTTTGAAAAATCTCCAGTCTGTGGTGATTTAGATATATTTGTATCATCTAACTTATCCGGTTCAATTGGTTGTTCAGGATTTTCAACAATTTTAATTAAATTCCTGATAGCATTAGCTAATGTATTTACCGCCATATCTACTGTTGCTTGATCAATTGGATCAATTAGAATGTTTTCAGCATTTTCTAATGCCATCTCAAACTCAGATTTTCCTATCTCTTGATATGCGTTCAAATCAATCATTTTAGCATCTTCAATTATTTTTTCAAGCTCACTAAGATCAATAGTAGCAGGATCCACTTTTACATTAACATGAATAGTATCATTATATTCACCACCACTAACTGTAATATCAGCCATACCTGTTTTATGAGCTGTAATCACACCATCTTCTACTGTAACAATATGATCATCACTACTTTGCCATACTAATTTTTCATGAATATAAGTTTCAATATAATCTAGCTGCATATTATATCCAGTAGATATAGCATTTTTTGTACCACTACCTTTGATTACAACATGATGATTTTTTAATTCCAAACGCTCACTTTCATATAAGCGAGAATATACAATTCTTCCCGAACTATAAGCATCTACTGTTGTTACATATTCACCATCAATAAATACATCAAATTTCCCATTTAAATATTCTAAATTTCCAATAACCGCAAAACTATCTCCGTAAAAATCAAATTCATAGCCATAGTTTTTAGCATCATCTCCATCAACTGGTGAACACCAGTGATCATCACCATTATAAAACATACTTGGATATCCTTCATCAGTATACCAAATTCCCTTATAAACAACATTTTCATCGAAATCATTTATAATTGCTGTTTGTTTTAAAATCTCTGTTAATAAGTTTTCAGGTGATACTGTAACCGTTAACTGTTTTGTTTGATCTGGGTATAATTCAATATCACGCTCGTTAATTGAAATATAAGGAACTACTGATCCATTAGCTGCCTGTTTAGATAATTGATCAATAAGCTTTTGTGATGAAGTAATATCATAACTCAATTTATTAATAACATTTTCAACATCAGCACTTAGCCAGCTGTATGTTTCTTTTAAATAGCGAAGTTTTTCAATATCCCTTAAACCTTCTATAAGTTTTTCAAACCTTGGTGTAGATTGAGCCTTATAATTTGCATCTCTTAAATCAGGATAAATCAAGTATAAATCACCAGCTGCAAACAAATCATGTTGAGAAGTGATAAGCGGTTCGGCATTAAAAGAATCAAAAGCCCAGCGTAATAATCCATCTGTACCATCTTTATAACTTTCATAAATAGATGCCACACTCTCTCCAGGATTATTTAACATAGCACTATTTTGTGCTCCACATGTATATATCGTGGTTATTAAACCTTGTTGTGATCTTTGTTTTGTAATTTCTTTTGCCTTATCTTGAGAACCGATCGATATTGAAAGCGATAGATCATCGATCCTGTCAAAAATACTTTCAGTATCATAATTATATACTGCAAGTGAAGTTTTTAATGACTTACCATCTTTATTTTTTACTGATTCAACTAAATCTAAGACTGGAGTAACTTCACTAAGAGGACGTTCATCCATTGACATATACGCTAGATCAAACCAGCCTTTTTCATCCATATGTTTAACATAATCTTGTAAAAAGATCGACCACAATTCATTCCAGCGCTGCGAACCAGTATCCGGTCTTTCAAAAATCACTTGATTTGTCGCTTCATCAAAATAAGTAATTCGATTTCCCCAACACGATAATGAAAATGCCTTGATTTGTTTATCAATACCATGTTTCATGCATAATTCGACCCACTTGTCTAAATCAGTATAATCAAAACTAAATGTTCCATCAGCTCTCTTTGTCCATTTTACCATCGAAGGATAAGGATCATGAGTTTGACTATTCCAAGCATCTTCTACTACCGTAACAGTAATAGCATCCCCACCGATTCTTTTATAAAGTTCCAGTTGACTCTCTAATCCTGCCTGATATTGATCATCTAAATGAACATAATACAAATCAGTTACATCTGTGCCAAAGTACTCACTAGATGATTTCCCTGAATAATAACGATTTGAACTGTATGGATACATCCATAATTCAATCTGTGATTGAAATTCTGGTAACACCAGATCCAAGACATCAAGTTGATATGTAAATTCTGTTAAAATTTCACCTTGCGATACTAATGATATCGTTGCAGTATATGATCCCGCTTTAGCATCTTTTGGTATCGTTATATCCACCCATGCGCTATACATTTGATTTGCCTCTAAATTCCTTTGCGTATCATGAGAGATAATATCAAAGATACGTTGATTAGATGTATGCGCTATTGCCGTATCCATATAAGTTAGATGAATATTCTCTTTACTGATAACATTCCCTTCTTGATCAACTAAATCATCGGCTATTAATGATACAGCCGGATATTCTTTCGCTTTCGTAAAAATATCGATTCGACTCGTTACTTCATCATTTTTCCAAACATCTTTACGCCACGTTTGTAAAGACGCTAAATCTTTATCATAAAGATCGTTAATATATGATAAATATTGTTCTGGATATGCATGTTTATTATTATCACTAATTATCCCTATAATTTCATTTTTGCAAGGTTTCACGGTTACTTCTACCTGCTTAAAAATATCTGTATTTTCCAGCTTTGCTGTAATTTTCGTAACCCCAGCACCAACTGCTGTAATTAAACCATTTTGATCAACAGCAGCAACCGTAGAATCCTCACTTGTCCAAATAACATCAGGTATTTGTGTTGCATAAGATGGAAGAATCGTATAAGTAATTTGTTTTTGCATCCCTTCTTCTAAACTTAATTGTAAATCACTTAACTGGATATCTGTAGCTAAATACTCCATCTCTTCACTTTCAACTACAGCGTAATCAACCGCTGCTTCATAATTATCTCCAGCATTTACATTCTTACTACCATTTAATACAACTCGAATCGTATGTAGACCATTTTCTAATAATGAACTTTGATACAACATTTCTTTATTTGCTCTACCATTACGATAATAATCGATTTCCCCTACTTTTATATCATCGATATAAACATCTGCCATACATCCATCATTAACACGATGACCATATAACGTAACCCTATTCCCTAAAAACTTTAACGAATATGATGGATAATTCTCATTGAAAACCGCTTTAGTTGTCCAATGTTCATCACCACCTTCAAATAAGCTGGGATAGCCACCCTCATGCACCCAGCCATCACTAAACCAAAACTGATTAACATCTTCACCAACATCAGAATCATTAATAATCATTTCTGAATAGATTTGATTTGCTTTTACTTCAGGGCAGCCCATTAAAACCATAAAAACAGTTAAAACAACTATAAATATTTTTTTAATAACTAACAGATTTTTCTTCATTTTCTCACGCTCCTTTTTTATCAGTTAGCTTTAATATCGGCAACATCTTTCCCTACAAAATCACTTCCCCCGATAATAATTTTATAAGTGATGATTCGACCTCATATATTTATACTTTATCGTAAAAACCATATCTTTTAAATTATAAAATTTACCTATTATTATATAAAATCAATTAAATATTTAATGTAAAAATACCTCTTATTAAATATATTATACATTCAATTTATCCCAATTAATATATATCCCGCTTACACTTTTTAACTAACAAATTGCATTTATTAATATCCCAAAATAAAAAGTGTTTTAATTACTAAAACACTTAATCATACTATATCGTAAATCCCGCATACTGTGTCATATACAACTGATAATACTTTCCTTTTCGAGCCAGCAAAGTATCATGATCACCACTTTCCACAATTTTTCCTTTATCCATAACTACAATCATATCAGCATTACGAATCGTTGATAAACGATGGGCAATAATGATACTTGTTCGATTCTTCATTATCTCCATCATAGCATCCTGTATTGCTTTTTCTGTACGGGTATCAACATTAGATGTCGCTTCATCCAAAATCAAAATTTTAGGATCAGCGATAAAAGCTCGAGCAATAGTAAGTAACTGTTTTTGCCCTTGACTAATATTTTTGCCTGAACCAGTTAATATCGTCTCATAGCCTTGAGGCAGTTTTTGAAGCATATCTTTACACCGGCTCATTTCTACCGCATTTTCCAACTGTTGCTCAGTAGCATCTTTATTCCCATATTTCAAATTTTCACGAACAGTATTAGAAAACAAGATAGCATCTTGTAGTACAATAGCAATATTTTGTCTTAAACTAGTTCTTGAAATATTTTTAATTGGCTGATCATTAATAAAAATTTCTCCACTATCAATATCATAAAATCTCATTAAAAGATTAACGATCGTAGTTTTTCCACTACCTGTAGCTCCTACTAAAGCAACCTTTTTTCCCGAAGGAACCGTAAGTGAAAAATCGTAAATAACTGGATTCTTCTTATCATATGAAAACTTAACATTTTTAAAAACAATCGTCGCCTTTTTATCTTGAATAAATTCTTCTCCTGATTTATCCTCATTTATTTCATCTAACACATCAAAAACACGCTCTGCACTAGCAATCGCAGTTTGTAACTGACCATAGATTTGAGCAATCTCATTGATTGGTCGACTAAATTGTTTTGCATAAACAATAAAAGCTGAAATAACACCTACTGAAATTAATCCTTTAACTGAAAAATAACCTCCAAATGCAGCAATGATCACAAAACCAACATTCCCAATACAATTCATAACAGGACCCATTACCCCGCTAAAAATATCAGTTTTTATCCCAGCTTTAGTAAGTAGATCAGAAGTATCACAAAAATCTGCAGTTGTAATATCCTGATGATTATAAGCTACTACTGTACGATAGCTTGAAAGCATTTCTTCTACAGTCGCATTAAGTTTACCAAGTAACGCCTGTCTTTTTCATGAATTTTCGAACTTTTCCTGAAAGAACTTTTGTCACCAGCAAAGTTAATAAGACCGTTACACAACTAAGCAAAGCAAGCTGCCAGCAATACCAGAACATAATTCCTACCGTCCCAATGATCGTCAATACCCCAGAAAACAGCGAAGGCAATGATTGCGAAATCGTTGTAGAAATATTTTCTATATCATTAGTCATTCGACTCATTATATCACCATAAGAATTTGTATCCAGATAATAAACCGGTAAATCAATGATCTTACTAAACAATTCTTCTCTCATTCTTTTGATAACCCGCTGACTGATTTTAGCACTTAAAAAACCTTGCAACAATTGGCTCCCGCTATAAAACATATAAACAATAAACATAAAAAAGAGCATGTTATTAAAATTACCTGTCACACTACCAGCAATTATATCAATAACATTACTTTGTAAACTAGGAGCATATATTCCACAAAGCGTTCCAAAGATAACGACTATCAACATACAAATTACCATTAACTTTTCATGTATAAAATATTTAGCAATCCGTTTAACTGTTGTTTTAATATTTTTTGCATACTGCACTTCAACAAAACGCTGATGATGGTTCGTTCCTGGCATATTACGATTTACCATTGTTTACATCCTCCTTTCCAATTTGAGAATGATAAATATCTTGATAAGCAGTACATGATTTCAATAATTCTTCATGATTACCACACGCTAAAATTTTTCCATTATCTAAAATAATGATCCTATCAGCATTGCGTACAGAAGCAATTCTTTGAGCAACAATAATTTTAGTCGCTTCTGGTTTTGATTGCTGTAAAGCTTTATATAATTTAGCTTCTGTCATTAGATCCAAAGCACTTGTAGCATCATCAAAAATTAAAATTTCTGACGATTTCAAAACCGCTCGAGCAATCGATATTCGCTGTCTTTGACCACCTGATAAGCTCATTCCCCTTTCTAAAACAGCTGTATGATAACCATCTGATGATGATGAAATAAAATCATCTGCTTGAGCAATCTTAGCTGCCTCTTTGATGGCTTCCGGTGATGCTCCAGGATCACCCCAAGCAATATTTTTAGCAATCGTTGTATTAAATAATTCACTTTTTTGTGAAGCAATCGAAACCTTTTTTCGTAATTCAATTTGATCATATTTGCGTACATCAATTCCATCTACTAAAACCGCACCTTCTTTAACATCATAAAAACGCAATATCAAATTAACGAGTGTTGTCTTTCCACATCCAGTAGATCCCATAATAGCTACCGTTTCCCCTTTATGAATCGTTAAATTAATATTATCTAAAACGATCTGGCCATTACCAGGATAAGCAAAAGAAACATTTTTAAATTCTATTTCTCCATCTCTTTTACCTTCACCATTATATAGCCCATTCTTTAATTCTGGTTCACTGCATAAAATTTCTTTTACCCGTTTCCATGATACAAGACCTCTTGAAATATTTTGAAACAACATAACGAGCATCAAGATTCCATTGAGTAACTGGGTAGTATACGTAATAGCTGCCATAATGCTTCCTGGTGTAACTTTTCCACTAGCAACTTCAAAAGACCCAACTAATAAAATAACTGCAACTACAACATACATTAACGCATTAATAATCGGATTCATAAACGCAAAAATTATAAGTACCTGCAGCTGGGTCTTAATTAAATCATCATTAGCTTTTTTAAAACGAACTTTTTCATAAATTTCCCGTACACAAGCTTTAATAATACGAATGCCCGATATATCTTCTTGCATAATTACATTAATTCTATCAAGCTGATCTTGCAGTTTTAAAAAAAGAGGATCAGCTTTAAATAAACAAAACGCTAAGCAACCAATAATCACAGGAAAAGCACATATTACAATTATTCCAAAATCACGGTTTAAACGAAACATACAATACATGCTTCCAAACATAAGCAACGATGTCCGAATCATTCCTCTTACAAATTGAGAAACAAAGTTTTGTACTTGGGTAATATCATTTGTTAATCTAGTTACTAGAGATCCAGTTTGAAACTTATCTATCTGTAGAAAAGAAAATGTCATGATCTTGAAAAAACAATCTTTACGAATTTCGTTACCAATATTTTGTCCTGATAAATGGACAAACATATTATTAAGAGAACCACAAAATCCACCAAATAATACTAATCCGATCATTTGTATTCCTAACTGCCAAATCAAGTTTAAATCACTTATACCACTATTTTTTAGTCCCAAAACACCTTCATCTACGATCTTGCTCATGATTCCTGGTTGAATTAGATCCATTGAAACTTCACCAATCATAAAAAGACCTGCTGCAATAGCAAAATGCAAATATTTCTTTACATATTTCCACATAAACTATCCTCCATTATTACTATCCAGCCTTTTATTTGGCCGAAATTTTTTCTTTTTAATATCATGATAACGCTCTTTCCAATCAGTATTTACTTTTTTTTAACAATGCTACTAATTCTTTTTTTTCATCATCAGATAAACAAGAAAACATTTCTTCATGTCTTTTATGACGCTGACTATTAGCTTCTAGTGCTAACTTTTTTCCTTTTTCCGTTAATTCAATATCGATAGTACGATGATCTGTTTCATTTGCTGTTTTAATTATACAATCATTATTTTCCAGCTTTGTTATTACCTCACTAGCTGAACCAGGCTGGATTCCTAACTTCTTTGTAAGTTTACGTTGAGTAATTTTACCTGTTTCATTTAAAACAATAAGAATTCTTTTTTGGCTTCCCTTACCTTCATATAAACAGTGCATAATATGGCTTATCTCACGTAAATTAATAATAATATCATCATTTATATCAAGATTCTTTTTATTTTTTACTTCTTTCATTACTTTACCCTCCTATCTATTACATTATATTTATTCACAAACAAATATCAAGGTACCTAACAAATAAAATTAATATTTTATAAAAAAACAAAAAAAAGACAAAGTACGAATTTTAAATTCTACTTTGTCAATAATCTAAGCTTTTGTCTTAATCCTATAAATCACAAATTCCTTTGCCTTTACCATAAACATCATACCAGTCATTATTAAAATCATTTACCGCTTTTTCAATATTTGGATTTGCAAATATTTGTTTCAATACGGCTACTGGCGCTGTTACACTCTGAGCTCCTGCATTAAAGGCATCGCGTACTTGCTGGAGGCCTTTAAAACTTGCTGCTAAGATCTTACATTCATAATTATCCATAACAATTCGGTTTGATAACTCATTGATCAATTCATATGGATCACTTCCTAAATTCCCGATTCGATTTACATATGGCGCAATATAATCTGCTTTTGCCGCTAGCGCCATGTATGCCTGCATTAAATCATATACAGCTGTTGCAGTTACATTATGCCCTT
>BAHP02000018.1 GCA_000508865.1 Clostridiales bacterium VE202-01 | reverse complement strand
AGGGGCTGTAACGAGTAAATAATTATTTTACAGCTTCATAAAACAAAAAAAGCGCTCAAGCGAGCGTTTTTTTGGTATAATATTTTCATGTCAAATATTAATATTAACACTTCAAATTATAACTCATTTCAATCTTATTTGCTACTGGATTTTTCTTTTTCTTTTGAAAAAGATGTTCCCCATGATGATATTTGTAGAACTGTTTTAGAAGTCGCTCGGGAGGTAAATATAAATAAGTATGTCGACTTCTCTCACAGAAATACCCATGGTTATGATTCCTTTATGATGTTCGTTTTAGTTCTGCTTGCTAAAGCTGAATACGGCTATGCTTCTACCAGACGCCTTGAACGTCTTTGTAAAACTGATATTAGATATATGTTTATCGCTAAGAATCAGTGTCCCAGCCATATGGCTTTCCAAAGATTCATCAATGATGATTTAAAGATGTCTATCGATGATATTTTTTATGAAATCAACAGGTATATTGTAAAAAAGATGAATATCAATACTGATGTCCTATGTATCGACGGGACTAAATATGAAGCCAATGCTAATAAAAATACTTTTGTTTGGCGTGCTAATACGATCAGAAACAGAACTAAACGCTGGAAAAAGACTAATCAGTGTATTGACAGAATCAATAGATATTTTAAGAAAAATAATATCAATCTAAGATATTCATTACTAAAAGAGCCAAGTATCGATTATTTATTG
>BAHP02000019.1 GCA_000508865.1 Clostridiales bacterium VE202-01 | reverse complement strand
GAGTAAGAACCCCTTAATGATCTCAACTATTTTTATATTATCTAAATCTATATCATTTATAAAAAGTATTAATTTAATATTTTTTCATAATCCTCTTCATTAATTGTATCTTCAGGATACTTTTCCCGATATTTTTCTAGACCATCACAAATTTTTACTGCCAGCTTTTGATGATACTTAGAACTTTGAAGCTGCCCTCGTTCATTAGCATTAGATATAAATCCACATTCAATCAGCACCCCTAATGTTTGGGTTGCTCTCAATACCCTAAAACTGGCACCGGATATTCGCTTAGGACTTCCTGTCACTTCCACCATTGCCGCTTGAATTTCACTTGCTAGACGTTTACCTTTTTCACTATTTTTATAATAAAACACTTGTGATCCCCATGCACTTGAAGTTGGTGCTGAGTTTAAATGAATACTTATCAGATAATCACTCTTATATGAATCAATCTTTTTTACCCGTAAATACATATCATCCTGCTTAGAATAATTATAATTACGTTTTGTCATATCTTGGTCATCTTCTCGTGTCATATACACTTTAGCACCTCGATTTTCCAATTCTTCTTTTAATGCAAATGATATTTTTAAATTCAATTCTGATTCATATATTTTTCCCACACTAGCACCATTATCAAGACCGCCATGTCCAGGATCTATTACCACCGATACCCCTTCTAATGTTAGTTCTTTACTGACAGCTACTGGACTACTTAGATAAAAACATTTAGTAAATATATATATAGCAGCAGTTATTGCAATTATTAGATATGTTTTTTTCACAAAATCACCTATCTAAATATATGCTTTAAACCATTAAATAATGCCCAAACCAAACACTAATACAATTTAATTTCAAAAATTATTATTATTAAAAACTTCCATCACTACTTTAATACTTTTTCTACCAATTTATATAAATACTTTGAATATGGTGGATATAATGAGATAAAGTTTCTTTTCAAAAAACGATGATGAATCGTCTGCTTATGACTAAAAGCAATAAAACTATCTTTACCATGATACTGTCCCATTCCCGAATAGCGAACGCCCCCAAATGGTACCTTAGCTGATACTAAATGACTTATACAGTCATTTATACAACCACCGCCAAAGGATAGTCGTTTTGTTAAATATTGAATATATTGTTTATCATTAGAAAAAATATATAGCGCTAAAGGAAACGGATGGCGTTCGATAATTTCTACGATTTCATCACGATCTTTATATGTGATGATTGGTAAAATAGGACCAAAAATTTCTTCATCCATAAAACTACTATCATTTCCACTAACTAAAGTTGGTTCGATCCATAGATCATCACGATCATAATTACCCCCGGTATATATTTTTTCATTATCAAAAAGATTAACTAAACGATCAAAATGTCGCTCATTAACTATTCTAGCATAATCATCTTGACTTAAAAATTTCTCAATTACAGTTTGCCACATTTGAATAAACTCATCTTTTAATTTTTCACTAATTATTAAATAATCAGGAGCAACACAAGTTTGTCCCGCATTCAAAATCTTTCCCCAGGCAACCTTTTCAACAGCATCCTTTAATAAAGCACTATCTTCTATTATAACAGGACTCTTTCCTCCTAATTCTAAAGTAACTGGTATTAATTGTTCACTAGCTGCTTTCATTATCTTTTTACCAACTTCAATACTCCCTGTAAAAAAAATATGATCAACCAAACTATGAGTTAACTTAATCGTTATTGATGCATCTCCTAAAATACAACAAATATATTTATCTACAAATATTTCGTCAATAATTCTTTTTACTATTTTAGCTGTGGCAGGAGCGTTTTCTGAGGGCTTAACGATTGCGCAATTTCCAGCAGCAATTGCACCAACCAATGGTTCAATTACGAGTTGAAAAGGATAATTGAAGGGTCCTATAATCAAACTTATCCCTAAAGGTTGATAAGTAACTGTATCATATGAACCAAATAAATAATATGGTGCTGTTTTTCGGTTTGGTTTCATCCACTTTTTTAAATTCTTCTGCATATGTCTAATGCTTTTTAAAACATAACCGATCTCGGTTGAATAAGCTTCAAAAGAGCTTTTCCGTAAATCTTGATATAAAGCCTGCTCAATATCTTTTTGATATTCTTTTATCTTTTGATAAAGTAATGTCAATTGTTGATTTCTGAAACTAAAATCGTATGTTTTTAAAGTTTTAAAATATTCATGCTGTTGGTTAACAATTTGTTCAATATTTTTCATTTTATATAGTTGAATTAAAACAACATAACCTCCTTATATTTAATTTATTAAATAAAAATATATATTTATAATTATAAATAAAATTTAGATGTTTTTCTATAAATAAGATATTTTAATCTCATTATAGCTAATAACTATAACAAAGTGCTATTTTTCTGTATTTTACAATAATTAAAAGACAAGTTATTATATGCAATAATAGGAGGATAAGTACATGTTAAATATAAAATATGACATCGTTGGTTCTTTTTTAAGACCTCAAGAAATTAAAGAAGCACGTGCTCAATATCAAAAAAATGAAATTGATTTAAAACAACTAAGAAAAATAGAAGATCAAGAAATCACAAAACTAGTAGAAAAAGAAGTTGCTCATGGATTAAAATACGTAACAGATGGAGAATTTAGACGTCGCTGGTGGCATTTAGACTGGCTAAAAGAATTTGATGGCTTTACAACCAAACACCTTGATAAAGAAAGAAACGGTGTTGTAAACCATATTGAATTAGGTTTGATTGAAGGAAAAATATCTTATGATAAAAATAAATCACACCCTGAAATTGAAGCCTGGGATTTTCTTTATAACTTAGCTCAAAAATACCCTGGTATTGAAGCTAAAAAATGTATCTCTGGTCCTAATATGATTTTAGTTGATCATTTCTTACAATTAGGAATAAAAGATACCCCTTATTATGGCAATGATATCGATGCATTATCGATGATATCGCTACAGCTTATCAAGATGCTATTTTAGATCTATATGACCATGGCTGTCGCTATTTGCAAATCGATGATACTTCCTGGACATATCTTATTGACGATGATTTTTTAGCAAAAGTTGATAAATTAGGCTATCAAAAAAATGAAATCTTGCAGTGGTTTAAAAAAGTTTCTACAAAAGCTTTAGAAAACAAACCTCAAGATATGGTTATTGCAAGTCATTTTTGCAAAGGGAATTTTAAAGGTTATCCTCTCTTTAAAGGCTTTTATGATTCAGTAGCACCAATCATTTGTCAAATTCCATATGATGTTTTTTCGTAGAATATGATGATGAGCGTTCTGGTTCTTTTGATCCATGGGCACAGTTAAAAGGAACAAATGCCACTTTTGTAGTTGGTTTGATATCTACTAAAAATCCTGTTTTAGAATCACACGATGAAATCAAGGCAAGATATCTTGAAGCCAAATCAATTGTCGGTGATAATATTGCTCTATCTCCTCAATGTGGTTTTGCCTCTGTAGAAGAAGGAAACTGCATTGATGAAGATACTCAATGGAAAAAAATAGATCTTCTTGTTTCTTGCCAAGACTTTTATAAAAACACTGATTG
>BAHP02000020.1 GCA_000508865.1 Clostridiales bacterium VE202-01 | reverse complement strand
TTTTTCACACTTTAAATATCCTTTTTTATTTTATTAAAGCATTATTCAAATTAAAATTATGTAGAAAAGTATATACTCATAATATAAAAAAATCCTATTTTAAAAGGCTCGAAAATTTATACCTTCGAACCTTTTATCTTAAAATTTATTCCAAATTATCTTTATTAGATTTACTTTTTCTCTTATAAAAATAGAAAGCACCTGCTCCAACGATCACTATTGCTATAACACCAACAATTAATCCCGTATTACTAGAAGGTTCTGATGTTTCTGAAACAATTTCAACACCATCTGATAACTGTTCATAATCTTTTAAACCAATCATCACTACACCATCTTTAACTTCCCCAAGTGTAGAACTTTTAATTTTTCCAGGCATAGAAATTTTAATGCTAAATTCCACTCCCATTTCTTCTAATTTATCAGTAGAATATCCTAACTGCTCAAATTCGTTAGTATTTATAGTTTTATCTAAATCTGAACCTTTTAATTTTAAAGTATATTGATTTTCTTCAACTGTTAAATCTTCCAATATTTTTTCAGAAACTTCTTTTGGTGCTGTTGCACTAAATCCTAAATACTTTTTTCCATCAATCGTCTCACTAGCATCTTTAATTTCCCAGTTTTTAAAATTTCCTTCTTCTTGTAATTGACTTTTAATATTATCCTGACTCATCTGATATGTATCTAGTATTTCTTTATCAAAAAGAACAGCCATAATAATATCAGCATCATCCCTATCAGTAATATTGATTTGACAACGAACTTTAACACATCCCGTTAACGCTAAAGCAATGACAAATATCATCAATAATTTGAGTGATTTTTTCATTTTTTCCCTCCATTCATAACTAAATTATAACAGTATTCTATATTTATAGCAAATTATTTAAAAAATCGCTTTACAACATTCTAAAAATATGCTATTTTTATATGGCACTGCTAAATACGACCCGCTAGCTCAGCCGGTAGAGCATCTGACTTTTAATCAGAGGGTCAGGCGTTCGAATCGCCTGCGGGTCACCATTCAACAAATTGAGATGAATTATAATTCATCTTTTTATATATAAAAAAACTAATTTTATCTTTGTAAAATATACTTTGACCATATAAAAACTACCTAATCAGGTAGTTTTTATCATTTAACTGGTGCCGGCAACTGGATTTGAACCAGCAACCTATCCATTACGAGTGGATTGCTCTACCATTAGAGCTATACCGGCATCTGTAAATATTATAGCATTATTCTCTAAAATAATAAATAATTATTTTCTTAAACAATTTCTATTTGGTAATCATTAAATTGATGATATAATAAATCATTGGAGGGAAAGAACATGTATATAAAAGATGATGAGATAAATAGAATATTTAATGAAAAAAACTGGAAAACTGCTCATAACTACTACAAAGACAATGTGATTACTAACATGTCTGTTTTAAAGCAAGGTAATGAATATCATATTGATGGTACTGTAGAAATATATGGTCGCGTCAGTACTAGTCATATTATCGTTGATACAAGTGGAAAAATCGTTACTTTTGAGTGCAGCTGTCATAATTGCCACCCAAACGAATTAGCCTGTGGTCATATTGGAGTACTGTTACTAAAGTTTTACAGTCTAGAAATGTCAGATATCCCATTCCAATTTAATCAAAAAATTGATTATCGTGCAAAATTCGAAGAATTTGAACGCATTCGTGAAGAAAAAATGATTCAAACAAAAATTGAAGAATCAAAAAAACTTATTGAAAAATATGTAGATAAAAAAGAAATAAGCATAACCAACGATGCTTTAATAGAACTTTTTCCAAATATAAATTATTCATTTAATCGAATTTTAATCAATTACCGTATCGGAAACACTAAAACTTACTTAATTAAAAACTTAAAAGAATTTATAAATAATTACCGCTATCATAAAATCTTTACATATGGCAGTAAATTAATTACTGATCATAATCGTAAATCATTTAGTCAAGAAGCTTTAAAACAAATAGATTTTATTAAAGATAATAGTGAATTTATTGATGAGATCGAACGCTATCGTTCAATCGATATTAATAAATATAATATAGACGATTTCTTTGAAACATATTTAACAAATTTAAACATAAATATATTATTTACAACTATCGATTTAAAAAATCTTACTATTAATATCGAAGACAAGGAAGATTATTTTGAAATCTCACTTGTTCCTTTAGAAGGGCAATTAATTCTTGGAAATCAATATATTTATTATTTAAAAGATAATATTTTAAATCGTTATAGTTTAGAAATGTCACAAATAACTAAAAATCTCTTATCTAAGCTGGATAAAGAAAATTTAATTGTATCTAAGGAAGATTTTGGATACTTTGGAAAATATATTATCGATCAGATATTACCATATATTTCTATTACAGGAGCAAATATCGATGACTATATGCCAAGTGTAATTACTTTATTAGCGTATATTGATTTAAATAATTTTGGCGATCTAACTATCAATTTAGAATATCGTGATGAAAATGGAAATATTTTATTTGACGGTAAATATATCGACAGTTATGAAACCAAACTTCCATTAAATGTTGATAAAGCTTTAGTGTTGATTGAAAATTATGCAAATTATGATGAATTAACTAAAATGTATCTAATCACAAATAATGATGAAGATGTTTATTATTTTATAAAAAATATTCTCCCTAAATTAAATCAATACTGTGAAGTATTCGTAAGCGAAGATATCAAAAATATCAACAAACCTAAAAATATCTCTTTGAATATAGGTATTCGATTGAAAAACGATTTACTAGAAATAGACTTAAACAGTATTAATGTTTCAAAAGATGAAATCCAAGAAATTCTTCATTCTATTCAAAGAAAAAAATCATATCACCGCCTAAAAAATGGTGATTTCATAAATCTAGAAGATAAAAGCTTAAGCGAAGCATATAGCCTAATCCAAGACTTAAATCTTAATGAAAATAATATTCAGGATGGCTCTATCTTAATCGATAAATCTAAAGCACTGTTCTTAAACCAATTATCCTTAGATCGAGATTCCATTAACTTTGAACGAAGTACACAGTTCAAAGAATTAATCGATAAATTGACTCATTGTAATAATAACAACTATCTTATCCCCCAATCGTATCAAAACATCCTAAGGGAATATCAATGCGAAGGCTATAAATGGATAAGAACTATGAGCGATTACGGATTTGGCGGAATCTTGGCTGATGATATGGGATTAGGTAAAACGCTTCAAATGATCACTGTTTTAGAAAACACTAGAACAAATGATAAAGTTAGTATTGTCATTACTCCTGCCACATTAATTCTAAATTGGCAAGATGAAATCAAAAAATTTTCTAATGATCTAAAAGTTTTATGCATTACTGGAACTTTACCTATACGTAAAAAATTAATCGAACAAATCAATGATTATGATGTTATAATTACTTCTTACGATTATTTAAGAAGAGATTTTAATTTATATAAAGATCATTATTTTGAATATATTATTCTAGATGAAGCACAATACATTAAAAATCAAGCAACAAAAAATGCTAAAGCCGTTAAAGAACTAAACGGTATACATCGTTTTGCACTAACTGGTACACCAATTGAAAATTCTTTGGCTGAACTATGGTCAATATTTGATTTCTTAATGCCCAACTATTTATTTAGTTATAATTATTTTAAAGAACATTTTGAACGACCAATTATTCAAAATGAAGACAAAGAAATCCAACTGCGTTTAAAAAAGATGGTTGAACCATTTATTCTCAGAAGAACTAAACAAGATGTATTAGATGAATTACCAGACAAAATTGAAAACAATATCAAAATCGCTTTTTCTAAAGAAGAAGAAAACTTATATATCGCTAATCTAAGTCAAATAAACAGCAAATTAAAAACCGCCTTAGATATTGAACACGTTGATAAAATTCAAATTTTATCAATGATGACACGATTACGACAATTATGTTGTGAACCTAGAATATTGTATAAAGAAATCCAAGAACCTAGTTCTAAAATGAAAGCATGCCTGGATATCATCAAAAAAGCTAAAGAGAATAATCAAAAAGTTCTATTATTTTCTTCTTTTACAACTTCATTAGATTTAATTGAAAAAGAACTTCGTAACGAAGATATTTCTTATTATGTTTTAACAGGAGCAACAAATAAGATCAAACGACATCAATTAGTTAACGCCTTCCAAAACGATAACACTAATGTATTTTTGATTTCTTTAAAAGCCGGCGGTACAGGTCTAAATCTTACCGCAGCCTCTATCGTTATCCACTATGACCCATGGTGGAACATGTCGGCTCAAAATCAGGCGACTGATCGCGCTTATCGCATTGGTCAAACAAATAATGTTCAAGTATATAAATTAATTATGAAAAATAGTATTGAAGAAAAAATTCAAAAACTTCAAGAACAAAAACAAGATTTATCTAATATCTTTATCGAAAACAATAACGGCAGTATCACTAAAATGTCTACAAATGATATTATTGCGTTATTTTCAACTGATTAACACAAAAGAAGCAACGTTATATGCTGCTTCTTTTTTATATTCAATTAAAACTGTTTCAATTTCAAATCTCCGCTCTTTATCAAAGCACATTTCTTTAACATTTTATAACTAGTCCAAGAAATAAAAGCTGGTGCAATTATATCAATAACAATAACCGGAATCCAATAACTACTTCCCATTACATTAATCGCTTCTAATATTCCAACTAACCCAGCCATTCCCATTCCAGAACCAACTGGTGTGCATGAGATATTTAATACACAAGTCGATATCGGAGCAATAATGATACTAGCAATAATTGGTGGAATCCAAATAATTGGTTTTTGAACAATATTTTTAAACTGCAGCATACTCGTTCCAATCGCAATTGCAATCACTTCTCCAATATCATTATCCTCTATTGATATCATCGCAAAACCAATCATTTGAGCACAACATCCTGCCAAAGCAGCACCAGCCGCCAAACCATTTAATCCCAGCATCACCCCAATTGCTGCACTAGAAATTGGTGCCGTTAAAGCCATTCCCATCAAAACTGCAACTACAATTGACATTAAAATTGGCTGCATATTTACACCTTGGTTAATCAAATCACCAATTCCTAAAATCAATTTCGTTAAATATGGTCCAACAATAATTGTAATTATCCCGGCTACAATAATCGCAGTAAAAGGTACCAGTAAAATATCTATCGGTGTTTTTCCTTGAACAAAACGAGTTATTTCGATTGCACCAATTACCGCAACATACGACGCTATAGGATTACCTGTCGTCGCTGCACTGCCATTAAAAGTTCCTGCACCAATACTTCCTGCAATAATAGCCGCAATCAGATTTAATCCTTTAGCGTCCACCGCACAACCAATTCCTACACCAATTGCCGGTCCCATCAGATACGTTGCTGTTTGCCCCCATGCAGTTAGCTCATTAATTTGCGTAAAACTTCCTAACTGTTTTAAAATCGTTCCAATTATCAAACTGCAAAAAAAGCCATATGCCATTCCATTAAGCGTTTTAATAAAATAATTTTCTTTTTTCATTCTACTCTCCTACTACTACAATATTTTTGACCCAACGCTCTTTTTTCAAAAAATATATCGCAATTATTAATTTAATAAAATCTAAACTTTCCACGATCATATACAAAGTGACTAATGGCAGCTCCGTAAACATTGATAACAACGTTGAAACCAATACATTTACCAGCCATAAAAAACCACTATCCATGATCATTGTGCTTAAAGCATCACCACCAGCCCTCAATATAAAGAAGATACACACATTAAAAGCATATACATTAATTATTATCGACTTTATTCTAAGCAAGGCTACGATCGTTTCCTTTATCGAAACATCTACATTATATAAATTTGGTACAAAAGGCGCTGCCAAAAAACAGCAGGTTCCAACTACCAAAGAAACCATTAGAGAAAAACACAATAATTTTCTAGCATTATCCTTAGCTTCATCGAGTTGATCAGCACCTAATTTATTTCCAATCATAATCGACACAGCTGAAGATAATCCCCCAAAAGCAATAAACATAATATTAGAAACTGTATCTACGACAGATATAGAAGCAACTAAATATTCATCACATCTAATATATGATTTAAAAACCATTGCCTGTCCAACAGAAAATAAAATTTCATTTAAAGTCAACGGAATAGCTTTATGAACAATATTAACAAGCAAATCCGTATTAATATGCAATAATCCATTTAAATCAAATTTAAAGAAATGTCGTTTCTTTATCAACACTATTAAATAAATGGTCATTTCTACTAATCTTGCAATCAATGTTGCAATAGCTGCCCCTTGAATTCCCATTTTAGGCAATCCAAAATGCCCAAAAATCAAACAATAATTTAATAATGTATTTGTAAGTACCGCAACAGTCCCTACTTTTAATTGAATTTTATTGATTCCAACTGCTCTTAACGCCATCATACAAGTAAAAGAGATTCCAAAAGGAACATACGTAAATTTTGCAATCTTAAGATAAGCAACGGCTTCTTCAACAATTACTGGTGTTTGTGAAAAAAGCTGGATCGCAAACTTAGGAACTACAAATAATAATAAAGAAAAAAATATAGCCGCCCCAAGCGAAAAAACCATATTTATATTAAAAACTTCCTGACATTTATCCTTTTTCTTTGCACCATAAAATTGAGCAATATAAATTCCTGCAGCACCACATAACCCAAATAAAATTGAATTCATAATCAAAAAGAAACGATTCGCTACCGTTACAGAAGTTAACGCAATATTACCAACACTACCAATCATAACATTATCAATCAAATTAACAAAAGTAGTAATAAACTGCTGTCCCATTATCGGAAGTGCAATCGTCGTTACTTCTTTATAAAATTGTTTTGTCCCAAAATATTTTTTCAACACTAATCATCACTCCGCTTCTTTTTGATTATTTGTGGGAACGCTCTAATCAAACGCCGATGACGATATTTAAACAATTTCTCCTTTTTCAATAATGTTTTTAATAACAATTGTTGTTTTCGCCATTCAAGACCTTTTTTCTCTAATTTTTCTAAAGTTTTAGCATGTCCTCTTTCTAATTCAGCAATAATTTTTTCTTCCCGCTCTTCTAAAATCTGTTTTACAAGATCCAGCTTCTTCTCTATATCTAAAGCAATGTGCGTAGATATGATCGTATCAAAGATAAAGCCGATCGTTAAAATACCGCTAATAATAAATAATATATTTTCATTAACTTTTAACAACTCTTTAGTAAAAAAAGGCTGAATATAATTTATCGCCACAACACTAAATAAACCAAAACAAAGAAATCCCTCTAAACAAACTCGTCCATTTATATTAAATGCCTTTTGACTATAATCCCACCAGCGTCGATGAAATAACTTTTCCATAACAAATGAAGTAAGATATTCCAGTAAACAAGCAACGACACCACTACTTAAAAATAAAACATGAATTGGGTAACTAATTTGATGTATATCAAACAAAATAATTACTAACATTGCTCCAAAACCATAAATCGGTATCCATGGGCCATTTAAAAAACCTCTATTATAAGGCACTTCTTTTCTTGCTAGTGGCAAAATAATAGATTCCCAAACCCAACCCATAAAGCTATATATATAAAAAGATACAATCAAAATTATTACATGATTCATCATATTTTTCTCCTTAAAATAATTAAAAAGCCTGCCTAAGCAGACTAAATATTCAAATTGGTGGAGCCTAGCGGGATCGAACCGCTGACCCCCTGCGTGCAAGGCAGGTGCTCTCCCAGCTGAGCTAAGGCCCCAATTAACTATAAATATATATGGTGGGCCTGAATGGATTTGAACCATCGACCTCACCCTTATCAGGGGTGCGCTCTAACCAACTGAGCTACAGGCCCATATATTATTGCAATTAATTAATGGTGGGCCTGAATGGATTTGAACCATCGACCTCACCCTTATCAGGGGTGCGCTCTAACCAACTGAGCTACAGGCCCATCAATCGACTGCCAAGATATAATAACACACATATTTTTAATCGTCAATAGTTTAATTATATTTTTTGACAAAAATATAAACTCTTTTTACTCCTTTATTATCGCAATATAAAGTTTTAATACAATTTTGCATATTTTTTATTTTTTTTCATAATTATATTACAGGAGGTAATAATGGTAAAATTTGCTATATACACTTTTTTAGGTTTTATTATGGAATCTATATATGTATCTATTTTAGAACGTAAGATATATTTTTCAGGGTTATTAAAAGGACCTTTCATTCCTATATACGGTTTTGGAGCACTATTGATTTTAAAGACCGTTCCCTATTATCAAAATAATTTCGACACATTTTTTTATTCTCTAATTTGTTGTACTGCATTAGAATATCTGACACATTATTTCTTATCAAAAGATTCAAATATCCAGATCTGGAACTATTCTAAAATTTCTCATAATTATTCTGGTAGAATTTGTATGTTTTATAGTTTGATGTGGGGAATTCTAGGAATAATTCTTGTCAATTATATCGATCCATTCATTAATAGTATTTTAATTCATCTAAACTATAACTTTCTTAACGTTATAGCCCTTATATATGTACTAATTATTATGTATCAATTCTATAATTATAGATATAATAATCATTAATTTCTTAAAGATACTATATGATGTAGTATCTTTAAGATTATTTTTTTATGCTACAACTGCATATATTTTATCAAACAAAAATAGTTAAGATTCC
>BAHP02000021.1 GCA_000508865.1 Clostridiales bacterium VE202-01 | reverse complement strand
AACTTTAGCATATCCTTTATCTTTTTCACTTGTCGAACCGTCTTCATTAGTAATGATTTCAACTTCATTACTAATATTGGATTTAAGTTTTGTATTTTTTAAAATTTCTGTTTTTTTCTTACTGTCTACCTCATCAAAATTCAAATAATCTTTAGGATCAGTTGAAATCGCTTGACCATATTCAATAATCATTTCCTCTTTCTTTAATTTCAATGCTTCCTTCGGTCTAGTCAATAGAAAAACACCTATTGCTAATATTAAAACAATCAATATAGAAACAATTATTTTAATTTCCTTAAACTTTATCATTTTCTTAGATATCATTTTTATCCCCCTCTTATATAAATTATTTAGAGAAAACAAAAATGTACCACCAACTGGGTACATTTTCACGGCTATCTCGCACTTACATCTCTGCATCTATGTTATCATTGTTTTCTAGGCTTGTCAATTCTTTCAAATAACTATTAATTAAATCTTTGTTTTCTTAATTTAATTATTTTTTTTGATTTAAGAAAATAATTTAATATTTTTTATGAAAATAATAAATTGTATGTATATTTTTTTAAAATCATCTATATTTTATTGAGACAAATTTGAGACAAATTTGAGATTTACATGATAAAATCATACATCACATAATATTTTCTAAAGCACTATAGGCAAATACATTAGAGTACCAATAATTCCTGTTCCAAAAATAATTAGAATTGCATTCATTTTGTACTTTCTCAACAAAAATAATGCTCCCACAAACAAAATAAATTCTATAACTCTAAATTGATCTAGATGTATTGCTGCCATATCTGAATTAAATAGCCCTAATACTAAAATAGATAATCCCGCTGAAGCAACTAAAGCAACTACTGCAGGTCTCAAAGCCGATAATACTTTTTGAACACCGCTAAAATCCCGATATTTATAATAAAAGTGTGCTAACAGAAGACAAATGAAAAATGATGGTATGATACATCCAAGTGTGCATATTAAAGCACCAAGGGGCCCTGCCAAGCGTGTTCCTACAAAAGTAGCTGAATTTATTGAAATCGGCCCAGGAGTCATTTCTGCAATAGTAATTAAATCCGTAAATTCTGCCATTGACATCAATGCCCGAACATTAACAATTTGATTTTGAATCAATGGTATAGCAGCATACCCGCCACCAACTGAAAATAGACCAACTTGGATAAAACTAATAAATAACTTTAACAATATCATTTAACATCATCCCCTCCAACACTCTTTTCTTTTTTTACTAATTCATAACATAAATCAATTATCCCGATCCCTAAACAAACAAGAATAATCAACATAGCACTAATATCTAATACAACTGCACAAAAAAATGAAATTATCATTAAAGATATATATATAAATCTTTTTGTTGCACAAACATTTTTAGCTAAATTTAAAACTACATCAAAAATTACTGCTGCAACTCCAGCTCTCATAACTTGCAATGCAATAGCAATGATAACATTTGATCTAAACTGTTTATAAAAAATCGCGATAATGGATATAATAACCATTGGTGGTATTATAGTCCCTAAAACCGCTGTTAATGATCCAATTATTCCCTTAATTCTATAACCTATAATTACCGAAGCATTAACCGGTATTGGTCCAGGTGAAGATTGAGCAATAGCTGTAACATCCAACATTTCATCTTCCTGTAACCAATTTAATTTTTCAACAAATTCTTTTTTCATCAATGATACAATAACAAACCCTCCACCAAATGTACAAGCACTCAACATAAACATTGAACAAAATAGCTGCCACAAAGTTGAACGATCACTTTTATTATTCATTAGATTACCTCCTCTTTCCAAGAATATGCTATCACTAGTTATTAATAATTACAAATTATGATATATTATACTATATAATAAATATTTATATACAAGGAGCATTGCTATGTTAGATCATAAGATTGAGACTTTTTTAACCGTTGTAAAATATAAAAGTTATACTAAAACCGCCGAAATTTTACATATGACACAACCTGCTGTAACTCAACATATTCATAAACTAGAAGCCTATTATAATTGTAAACTGGTTGATAGCAGTCAGCACACAATTAAAATTACAAATGCCGGCAAAAGACTATATACATATTTAAGTTTACAACAAGCAAATGAAAAACATTTTTTTCATCTCCTAAAAAATACTGTTAGGCCCTTATGTATTGGAGCTTCTTTATCAATTGCAGATTATTACTTGCCGCAATTTCTAATAAAAAACTTATTAACAGATAAAGATCGTATACGTATCACAGTTGAAAACACAACAAATCTTTTAAAAAAATTACAAAATGGCGATATTGACTGTGCATTCGTTGAGGGAATATTTGATACAGCTTTCTTTGAAACAAAACTATATAAAAACGAATCATTTATTCCCGTTGTTGCCTCTACTCATCCGCTTTCCAACAAAGAAGTTACACTACAACAACTACAAGATTATCCCCTTATTTTAAGAGAACCAGATTCAGGAACAAGAGAAATTCTTGAAAATTGGTTATCTCAAAGAAACGTCAGTCCACAATCATTTCAAACAGTTATTGAAATTGGGAGTATTTTATTAATAAAAAAATTAATTTCACAATCATCAGCCGTAACTTTTTTATATGAAGGAGTGGTAAAAAAGGAATTAAGTAACGGAAAATTAGCACATGTTAAAATAAAAGATTATCAGTTGCAACACCCACTTTATTTTATATATCGAAAAGGTGATCCAAAATATTATATTTATGAAAAAATATTTCAATCTCTTACTTAAATTTTCTTCAATAAAATCCATTTTTAGATCAAATCTATTCAATTGTCTTAATTATTATTGAAAAAATATTAATTTTTAAACATTTAATTACTATTTAAAACAATTCATTTTCATCTATTATTTTAATAAATAAACAAAAAGATAGGATTGATAATTATCAATCCTATTTCTGTATTCTCTTAAATTAAACTTTTACTTTAGTACGGTATTATTAAACTCATCAAAATTAACTTTCTTTTCTTTTTAAATATACATAACCACCAGCAGTTAACATCATTAAACTAACAAATCCACTCATTATCATATCATCACCAGTCGCTACTGATGGTGTTTTCTCTGGTAACGAATCTACAGTTGTATCAACAACAGCTTTAATAGTTATATCTTTAGCCACCTCTTTAGTTACATTATTGTAACTATATTCAGCTTTTATCGTTTGTCTTCCTAATTTATTTGTATCAATTCCTTCAATCACAGCATTTTTAGTAACATCACTTTGGAATTGTTTACCATCAGCAGTTGTAAAACTTGCTACAACTTTTGGTTCAACTTTAGCACCTTGAACATATTCTTCATTAATACTTAATTCAAGGCTATCAAGATTTGATAATTGAATTGAATCTGATAATTCAATACTTGAATTCAAACAAAACTCGGTTGCTTGAGCAACTGCAGCAACTTGTTGAGCCAATGACTCTTGTCTACTAACAGGACAACTAGCATTATCTAAAATAGTAATTGCCTCACTATTAGTTTTATATGCTTCTAATTGGAAAACTGTTTCAAAAATTGCAACAGCTCTTTGAATATGAGAAGCTGATGAAATCATTGCAATTGATTTTACTTCTGGTCTTTCTTTTAATAATGCAAATGTATTAGTAGCATTACCAACAGTGGTTGGAGCTCTATTTTCAACAATGATACGATTTTCATCAACACCATGTTCAATTAACCAGGCCGCCATTTCTTCCCCCTCTGTTTTAGTTGGATCAGCAGGAGAAGTTCCACCACCTGTTACAGCAATATATGCATTAGGATATTTTTGAGCACTTGCCAATGTAACATTTAAACGATCAATCAATTCTGGCTGCATTTCACCTGTTTCCTGATTTAATTGAAATCCTAAAGTTACAATACATAAACTATTATCGTTTGGTAATCCATCAGGTAATACATCTTTGTTAATTGGCATTGTTGTATCAGCATATATCCAGCGTTCAATAATATTACTGTATGCCTGTCCCAAATTTGGATTTAATTCTTTTAATTCTGATAAACATCTTTCGATATCAATATCAGCATTAATAGCAGAGGCTGACCATCCATTATCTGAATTAAAATCACCTTCTGTATATTTATAGTAGTATGTTAAAATTTGGCTTATCAAATCTTGTTCAGCAACTGTTACAGTATTCGCTGCTGAAATATTTGATGTCACAGAAAACAACATAACAAATGAAATACAGACTGCTAAAACACTTTTCAATACTTTTTTCATTTTCCCAATCCTTTCTCATATAAATAATCATTACCGTACCATAATTTAAGTAAAATATTTAACTTATATAATTATTCTAATAAGCATCTTTATATTTGTCAATTCTTATCGTCTATATCAAAAGTTATACTTTTAATCTTTAATATTTATACTATACATAGATTCTATTATTTCTTATAAATTCCTAGTTATCTGACTAATCTTGAATTTAATCACTATAATAATACTTTCTTTTTTATAAAAATGCAAAAAAGCGATGAGATCAATACCCATCGCTTCCGCATATACTTTTAATATCTAAATGGTGCGGGTGACAGGAATCGAACCTGCACGCCGAAGGCGCTAGATCCTAAGTCTAGTGCGTCTGCCAGTTCCGCCACACCCGCATATAAAATGGTGCCGGCTAAAGGACTTGAACCCTCAACCTACTGATTACAAGTCAGTTGCTCTACCAATTGAGCTAAGCCGGCTTATAATATTAATGGTGGAGGTTAACGGGCTCGAACCGCTGACCCTCTGCTTGTAAGGCAGATGCTCTCCCAACTGAGCTAAACCTCCAAAATGGTGACCTGTACGGGATTCGAACCCGTGAATGCATGCGTGAAAGGCATGTGAGTTAACCGTTTCTCCAACAGGCCATGGCGCTTGAAGTAGGACTCGAACCTACGACCGATCGGTTAACAGCCGATTGCTCTACCAACTGAGCTATTCAAGCAACTTGGTGCCCTAATATAATATCATTTATGTAAATTATATGCAATACTTTTTTTACATTTTTTTATTTTTTTCTGTGCTAGGTATTATAAAATGAAACTGCTTTAAAGAATTGTACAGATTGACATGTCAATCTATACAATTTTCTTAACTACTTTTAATATATTTTTCATATAAGTCTTCTTCACGATCACCGTCTATTGAAATACTTTCCATTTTCATTTCTACTCGACTATTATTACTACTACGAACATACTTTAAAACTATTCCTGTTTCTTTGTCCACCAATAAAGATACGGTTCCTCCTTCAACATACAAATCATTTTTTATTTTACCTTCTACAAAAAACACCTCTCTTTTCAAAAAATTATTTTTTTCTTTAATATTAAAATTTTCTAAACTAACCCCTAATTGTCTCAACGCTATATCCTCAGGCAACAAATACGGTGCTACATCACCATATAAATCATTAGCAACTCGTGATATATTGATATCATTAAATCGCTCTTCTAAAGACCATTTTGCAAACTTGAATAAATTATCATCTTTATCTATTTCTTCAATACTGATTTCTTTTTTATTAATTAATTCTTCAAAACTAAAATTATCCAGGTCCTCTCTGTTACCAGTAAAAAAATACATATTCTTACTATCTCTAAACATTACCTGTTCACTATATCCACTTGAAGATATTTGATAAACAAAAGATCGATATTCTGGTATATTAATTTGAAACTCATATTTTATTTGTGTTTGATTATCTAAATATGATGAAGTAACACACATTTTTCCACTTACCAAATTATAATAATCAACACTATTAATCATCAGCTTCAACAAATCATATTTACCTTGTTGATCATCTTCAAAATCAATTACATTTTTACTAACTTTTCTTTGTGCATTAAGCTCAGTTATATCAATCTTAGATATCGAAACCATATTTTCAGTATCTTGTTTAACACACCCTACAAGCATTATCATCCCAATCATTATACTTAACCATTTGTTTTTCATAA
>BAHP02000022.1 GCA_000508865.1 Clostridiales bacterium VE202-01 | reverse complement strand
ATTTTCGTTATTTCATCTACCATCTTCAATACAATATCTTTATTATCAACTTTTAGATCCTGAGTAGCTGCAGTTGCATAGCCTTTTGGTGCTTCCACTTCTTTAAGTAAGTACTCATCATTTTGATTTAATCCTCTTACTAAATGACTGGTTTCATTACCTTCAATATCGATACGATAATATTCTGTTTCACCATTAGACTGCAGCATCAATGTATAATCTTTGGCATCTTTATTTGGTGTGATTCTGTATAATACTGATGAATCTTCTTCATCAATATACATATCATTTATGGTCTCTCCCTTTTGTAAAAGTGACTTCATTTCTTTACTTATATCAATAATATGTCCACCGCTGATCCATTCATCAATAATTTCATCCGTCTTATTATTGATGACTTGAAGTCTAGCCCCTTTTAATAAACTACCTTCCTCATCTTCTTTAATGATCTGAACTTGATTATCTGTCATTTCAATCATTTGATCTTTATTATCATCTACAACTGTAAACATCATATCATCTGCTTTTACATATCCTTTTGGTACATTGATTTCTTTTAAAATATATGTTTCACCTGCAAGCAGTCCTCTTACATTATGATTTCCACCTGCATCAACTGTCCACTGATCGACAATATTTTTCGTTTTATTCGATACGACCTGTAACACGACTCCTTCTACTGCTTTTCCATTTGTTCAGCTTTTCTTACCGTTACAACTTTATCGATCATCTGGACTTTTTGAATATCTGTGGTACTGGCCACAGTAAATTTAATTTCTTTAGCCTGAACATATCCCAGTGGTGCAAGATCTTCTTTCAATGTATAAGTTTTCCCTACACTAAGTCCCTGAATGACCATCGCATTTTCACCTGAAATCCACTCTGCAATGATATTTCCTTCATCGTCAATAACACTCATCTTGGCTCCTGGTAATTCAGCTTCACCAGTAACATCAGTTTTACTTATTTCAACGATCGTTGGTTCATTCACAAGTTCTTTAGTAACATTATAAACTTTAGTAGTTAGATCTGTCTGTTCAAATTTGACTTCATATTTAGTTTCATCTAATACTACACCATCTAATGTTTCGATCTCCTGCAGTTCATATGTTCCCATCGGCAGATCAGATACCTTCAAGTATCCGCTACGATCTAAATTATATTCTCCTACAAGAGCTCCTTTGGCATAAACGATACTGCCATCAGCCATATCTAAGATATCTTCTTTAGCTGTCAATCTAAACTTGATCTTACTTAGATCAGATCTGTCAACAAAATCATATCCATCACCTAAATGCGCTCTTTCTAAAGAATTAGGTACTGCCAATATTCCATATGATACATCTTTATATACTTCCAATTCTCCTACCGGCTTATCATTTTTAATGACTACTTCAAGAATCGGATCACCATCAGGATCTCTATCATAGTCTCTGATGTTTTCAACATCAAATTCAACTCTACCTTCTAATGATAAATAACCGGTCGGTGTCTTTATTTCATCGATATAGTATTTACCGGCATCTAACTGCAATGGTAAAACTATTGTACCTTTATCACTGTCATTAACATTGTAAGATCCTGATGGGATTACTACATTATCTGCAGATGTCGTAAAACTATCATAAGTCTTACCGCCAACTTTTTGTTTGATCGTCTCTCCGGCTTTATAAATGATCTTACCATTAGAAACAATATCTTCTCTGGCTTTTACTTTAAACGTTGCACTATTCAAAGTAACAGTCTTATTGCTGTCGAGGTCCTTTTTAACAAGTTTTAACTGGGTTGTATAAGGACGATTATTGATATCAATGATCTTGATTTGAGCGATATCAGGATATTCACTGTAATCTTTAGTCACTGATACTGTAAAATCAGGTGCTGTGATATAATCCTTAGGAGTTTTTGTTTCACGAACTAAATATTCACCATAAGGCAGATACTTAGTATTAGCTTGACCATTTTCATCAGTAGTAATGACATCGTATACTTCAGCATTATCCCAGCCTACATGGTCTACTTCACTTTTTAATTTGAAAGTAAATTCAGCCCCCTGCAATCCTTTAACAAGACCGCTTATACCGTCTTTTTCACCTGATTTATGGATCTGGATCTTTTGCATATTGACACGATTATCAGTATTGGTAGAGCGTAGAACTTTAGAAACAGTCTGTCCTTCATATTCAATATCGACATTGATATCTTTAGAATTCAACACTAATGATTCATTGCTCTTGCTTTCTTCGATATAATATTTACCGATATGCAGATCATCAAATACTAATTTACCGGCATTATCAGTTGTCTGAGTATCGACAACATCACCTTTATTAAAATAAGTAACTGTACCAGCCTTATTGTAATATCTTCTCTTGCGATAAGTTTATACTCATTGCCCTGTAAATAAGCATCACCAGACTTGCCGTCAGTTAAAGCGGTATTGATCTCTTTTGTCAGTGAAACAGAACCAGTAGGTTCGTTATTTTCCACTACTTTAGAAGTAGTTTCACCGACATTGATAGTAACTTCATATTCTGTTTCATCAAGGAGATAACC
>BAHP02000023.1 GCA_000508865.1 Clostridiales bacterium VE202-01 | reverse complement strand
GCAGTCCAGTTTTCATGAGATGGCGTAATCATTTCATTTACATCAGTAGTAAATGCTTGTACTTCATCATATCCAACTGCACTATTTTTAACAGTAACTTGTGCTAATTTTCCAGTGAAATCATTATCCCCAACGATAATATTACCACCTTGAACAGCTTCATTTAAATGATCAGCATCATATAATGAGCTTGACAATTTACCATCAATATAAATTTTAAGCATTCCATTAACTTCACGAACCGCATTAATAGAATGTTGCTTACCATCATTAACATTTCCAGTTAATGTAGTAGTTGTAGATGTTGGAACATATTCATCTGTACCAAATGTTCCATGTGCTTTTTCAACAACTGTTGTAACAGTTTCTTTAGAACTTAAAGTAAGATCTTTAACTTTAAATACCACATAACCATCATTATCGATCGATAATGATACATCATCACCTAATTTAACTAAATCAACATTTGTAGCAGTTGTTTCCACACCTAAATTGATACTAAAATCTGTAGTTCCAGTAAATTTATTTTCAGTATCAACAGTATACGCTTGATCAATACCACTTAACCAAACAGTATCTTGATTAGCGTTATAAGAAGCTTCAATTCCACTAGCATCTTTTAAATCATTTTCACTAGACACACTTGCTACAACACCATTTTCATAGTATGCAACATTAATATCTTGTGATAATTCATTGTTATTGAAATCTTTAACACCTGATACAGAAACTGCATTAACATTAGTCAAAAGACTTGTCGTATTTAATACCACAGTTCTGAAATCTTCTTTTAATTCAGCAGTTACTTCTTTACCAGCAACTGTATAAGTACCACCTTGAATTCTTTCACTGAATTTTAAAGTGATTTCATTATTTCCAGTTGCTTTAGCAGAAATAATTTCAGGTTTATCATTATCAACATGTCCATATTGTTGAATGATTGTTTGATGTGGCGCTAAAGTGACTGTAATTGTATCACCATAAGAAAGTGTATTTTCAATATTTCCTTCAGCATAAGGATAAACTTGAACACCCTTAGCATCTTTTAAAGTTGTTTTAGCACCAACAACGTCTGTTATTTGTAAAGAATATGTTTGTTCTTCATCAGTTGGATTTGTAAATGAAATAATTCCTTCATTTCCATTCCAGCTAGAATATCCATACACACCATTTCTTGGCTTATTTCCAAATAACTTCGCGTTCTTTAATACTTCATGATTTTCTTCAGCCCAAGCTAGAGCATCAGCAGTTACTTTCCATTTAGCATCATCCATAATAGATGGTGAATAATATAATTCCCAGAAAGCTGTACCACGAACAGCATTAGCGAATAAGAATTCTCTAAACACTTCAGTAGTTGCACTACTTCCATCTGATACACCATAAATTGGATCATGGTTATAAATATTCTTTAATGGGAATTGAATTTGATTTTGTTTATATAATTGATAATAAACTTGATCACGATAATAAATCTTTTGTTGATGTCTTTCACCAGTACCTAATTGACCAGTATCTCCAGAATCTTGTACCCAAATTGTATTTACCCATTGTAATAACCATGGACTTAAATTGATATAACATGTAGCATTGATAAATAATCCTTTTCCTTCTTTAGCACGAGCTTCACGAACATTATCAAATAAATCTGTCCATGCTTCCCACATATCAGAAGTAAAGTACATATTTTGATTGCCACCAGTCATATGATCATGACTAGCATTGTTACATGGTCTTGAAGCAAAACCATCCCATTTCCAATAATCAATATCAAATTGATCTTGATAATTGATTGCCATTTCTTCAAAATTCTTTAAATATTTACGAGAACCTGTACAAATAACATTTCCTAATGCAGAATTTGATTGTACATATCCAGTTCCTTTAGATTCTAAATATCGAGCAAATGTTCCAAAGTAATTATATCCACCTTGAGGTCCTACCCATAAACCAAATGTTGATTGTAATTTATTAGATAAAGAAGAGGATGTATACAATTCATTAGGGAACTTAGCGTTAAATTCCCAGAATCCTGTCTGGTTAGGTGTAGTTCCTTGAGAACTTCCTGGAGTTGCTGTGTATGTACCATCATAATAATTGTTCCATCCATCATCAACTACATAAGAATCTAATGGTTCTACACCATTTTCTGTTAATCCTTTTTCAGCTCCATAGAAAGAATCAGCAATACTTTCATCGGTAATATTCATCATATTATCATACCATGAATTATACTGTTTTCTAAAATCTGTTGGTGTTGCAATATCCTCAATATATTCAAAGAAATCTGTTTGAACTACTGAAGTATCTGTCCCTTGTGCAGCCCCAACAACATTCTGCCAAGTAACGAACTTACCATCTGTTGTAAGTTGATTATCTTCTTGTAAACGTGTAAATGTTTTACCTGAATAATAACGAATTTGTGTCGTATTATCTTTGATAATAGTATCAGTTGCTGGGAATTCAGATCCCATAAATAAACCATTTACATAAATTGGTTGTCCTAACATTAATTCATGTTGACCAATCCACATTGATGAAATTTGACTATCATCAGGATGTGACCAAACACCTTCAGCATCTTCTGGTAACACAAATCTGTCAGTATCGATGTAATCGATTTGTGCTTTATCCTTATCACTTACACTAATTTCTAAGAATGAACGCATGTAGTGATCACCAGCTGTTAGTACTACTACTTGATCGATGTTATAAGTAACACCATTAATTTCATATGGTTCATATGAAATTGTTAATTTTTTACCATTTTCAATGTTTTCAACATTAGCACCAGCATATACTAAATCACTAGATACGATTGCATCTTCTGAAACTGGTGTAACTGCAACATTGTAATTTGGTCCATAATATTGATCAGTATAAAGATTTAATTCTGCACTTGTAAATTCTTGCGCACTACCAAAAGCAACTCCTGTTTGAACAACTCGTACATATCTAGTTGTATAAGGTTTATAGAAGTTTGCATAGACACGATCTCCTACATTGTGTAAACCGTCTGCATCATGTAAATTATAAGCTTCACTTGTAAAATTACCAGCACCTGCTAAATTCCATTTTACACCATCAGCGCTAACATACAATTCAAATTCACCCATAGTACCATTAGTACCATAAGCTGCATCATGATATCCTGGACGCTTGTCAATTGATAATGAACGTACAGTTTGTTCTTCACCTAAATCAATTTCAACAGTAATTGGATGTCCACTTACAGTATATTCATCAGGATATGTATTTAAGTCTCCATCAATTACTTTAGCTACAGAAGCAGCACTAAAAGCAGATCCATTAGCATTTTTGATCGTCATTGTCCAATTACTACGATCTAACACTTCAGTTGGTTCAACAACTTTTTGTGTCTTTGTAATTTCTTGATCATAGAAATCAATTTCTGCGCTTGTGAATTCTTGAGCAGTCCCAAGTGCAACACTAGTTTGAACAACTCGTACATATTGAGTATCCACAGCTTTATCAAAGTTTACATATACCATATCACCGACATTGTATAAATCACCAACTTTATGAAGATTATAATCTTCTTCGGTAAACTCTCCTTCTGCTATTTTAGTATACTCAGCACCATCAGCACTTACCCAAACTTCATAACCTCCCATAGTACCATTGATACCATAAGCAGCATCACGATACCCTGGACGTTTATTTACTGACATTCCGGCAATCGTTTGTGTTGTTCCAAAATCAATATCTAATGTAAAAGGATGCCCACTTATTTGCCAATAATCAACATTAGTATTTAAATCACCATCAAATAAAGTAGCTACCTGGATTGCTGAAAAAGCTGTCCCAGCTGCATTTTTCAATGTTGCCTGCCAACCATCAGTAGATAAAGGAGTAGGATAAACCCATTCAGGATCATTTGTTATTTTATTATCATCTTCCTCAGTTTTACCTTCACTAAGAGTATTAATAACAAAATCTTCTGAACCTTTTTGAGGTTCTAAACTTTTATTGATACGTTTATTTAAAATTGAACTAGTTAAAATCGTGCTATCTTTAATCGAAAATTCTCTTGAAATGTAATCATTCCCAATAGATACAACATCATCACTTATTTGCGTGATAACACTATCATTAGTTGCCTCTACGGTATTAACACCAGCAGTTAGACCACTTACTATTAGGGAACAAGATAATACTGTACTGAATAATTTTTTTATTTTCATTCTTTTTAATCACCTTCCCCAATTAATGGTAGTTATCCTTTTTATTTTTTCTTCTAAATTATAAATAATTAATAAACCATTTTTTTACATTTCAACATAATTCATATCAAATAATATATCAATACTCCTTCCAACATTAGACATTTTCATTATAACATTTCCATATTTTTAATTATTTGCACATTTAGTGTAAATATTTATATTTTTTATTTACTAATTTTAAAATCAAAATTCTAATATATTTACTAATTTTTTACTTTTACTACATATTTAAGTATTTTTTATTTGTATCAATTACAATAAAATAATTTTAATAAATATTAATTATTTTACGATTTCTATACTACTATACTGCTATGATAAACATTTTGAACGAACTTATAATATATTTTTTATTATTTTAATAATTTAATTGAATAAAAATAATTTTTATAATATAATATAAACAGAAAGGGTGATAAAGATGGAGTTCGAGTGGTCAACTAATGATATTGCAAAAAAGACAGTTACTATATACAGTACTAATCTAACTTTAAACAAAGCTGCATGTCATCATTTTGAAGATGTTAATTTTGTTTTGTTAGGATTAGATCGTAAAAATAATATTTTAGGCATTAAGCCTGTTGGTAAACAGGAACTGAATGAAGAAATTTATCCTGAAGATCAACTGCATCGTATTTCAATAGGAAAAAGTTATGGTCGAATATCAAATAAAAATTTTATCAACGAACTATCAAAAGAATATAAATTAGATTTAAGTAATAATAAATGTTTTAAATATCCTGCTAGATTTGATGTAATTCATCAAATTTACTAGTAAATCTTTAAATTAGGAGGGGAAAATTAAAATGATACCAATATGGTTAGGTATTATAATTGCCGCAATCGTTATTGAAATAATCACGATTGATTTAGTTAGTATTTGGTTTGCTGCTGGAGGCATTATTGCTTTGATTCTATGTTTATTAGGAATACATCAGTCAATTCAAATAGCGGTATTTATCATTGTTACCGTAATCACTGCAGTTGTTGTTAGACCGATTGCTAAAAAATATATGCGTGGTAATATTGAAAGAACCAATTTTGATCGAGTAATTGGTAAACATGGTTTAATAACTAAAACAATTACAGCTGATACTAAAGGTGAAGTTAAAGTAATGTCAACGCTATGGTTAGCATCAAGTATTGACAATACAACAATTAATGAAGGTGATTATTGTGAGATTCTTGCAGTTGAAGGAGCTCACTTAGTTGTCAAAAAAATAGAGGAATAGAGAGGTTAAAAAATGAATGGTATTATTACTATTATTTTATGGATTTTTCTTGCTTTGATTGCAATTTTTATCATTGCTTCAACAATTAGAATCGTCCCACAATCAAAAGCGTATGTAGTTGAAAGGATCGGTGCATATAATCGTACTTGTAATGTTGGATTGCATATTTTAATTCCAATTTTTGATCATGTAGCTAATCGTGTTTCTTTAAAAGAACAGGTTGTTGATTTTGCACCCCAACCAGTAATTACTAAAGACAATGTGACAATGCAAATCGACACAGTTGTTTACTATCAAATAACTGATCCTAGATTATTTACTTATGGTGTTGATCGTCCAATTAACGCAATCGAAAATTTGACTGCAACAACATTAAGAAATATTATTGGTGATCTTGAATTAGATGAAACACTTACATCAAGAGATATTATTAATTCTAGAATGCGTAGTATTCTCGATGAAGCAACTGACCCTTGGGGAATTAAAGTACATCGTGTCGAAGTCAAAAACATCATTCCACCTCGCGATATTCAAGAAGCAATGGAAAAACAGATGCGAGCAGAACGTGAAAGACGTGAAGCTATTTTACAAGCTGAAGGTAAAAAAACAGCAGCTATCTTAAATGCTGAAGGTGATAAAGAATCTATGATCTTAAGAGCAACCGCTGAAAAAGAAGCAGCAATTGCTAAAGCTGAAGGTGAAGCCGAAGCATTAAGATTAGTATACGAAGCTCAAGCTAAAGGTATCGAATATATCAATCAGGCTAATCCTGATAATGCTTATGTAACTTTACAAGGATTTAAGGCTTTAGAAGAATTATCAAAAGGTGCAGCTACAAAAATTATTATTCCAAGTGAAATTCAAGGAGTTGCCGGTCTTGCTACTTCATTAAAAGAACTAGTAAGTGATAAAAAAGTTAAGTAGATGATGAGTCAAAACTCATCATCTTTTTATTTTCCTAACTCAACAAACGAACTTATTTTGCAAACTTAACTAATCAACAGTATTTAATGCTTTCGATATCTTTTAAATTCTGTATTCCAATAATGGCATATTAAAAAAAACATCTCATATAATATACGGGGTGATTAAGATGTGTGGTTTTTTATGTATGTACAATCATAATATTGATTTATCAAATCAGGTTCCAACTTTTAATAAGATGCTTTCTTTATTAAAGTATCGTGGTCCTGATGATTACAATGTTTGCAATGACAAACACGTTATACTAGGACATTGTCGTTTATCAATTATTGATATAAACGGTGGTAAACAACCTTTTAAATATACTCATAATAAAATTGAATATACCATTGTTTATAATGGTGAAATTTATAATATGAATGAAATTAAAGAGCAATTGATCAATGAAGGCTTTCATTTTACTAGTCAGAGTGATACTGAAGTTGTTGTAGCCAGCTTTGTAGCTTATGGAACGCGATGCCTTAATTTATTTAATGGAATCTTTTCTTTCGTTATTTCTTATCAAGGAAAATTATTTGTTGCACGAGATCAATTAGGAGTAAAACCACTTTTTTATTATCAAAAAAATGATCTATTTATTTTTAGTAGCGAAATAAAATGTATCTTGATGTATTTGCAACAATGTGTTGTCGATAAAACCGGCATAAAAGAACTGTTGGGATTAGGTCCTAGCGTTTCTCCTGGAAGAACAATTTATAAAGATATCTACAGTTTACGTCCAGCCCATTATATGAATGTCTATAACGGTTTCAAAGAAATCAATCGTTATTGGGCATTAGAACGTTATAACCATAATCGTAATTATGAAGAAACAGTTTATGATATTCGCTGTCTTGTAAATCACAGTATTCAGCAGCAGTTATTAAGCGATGTTCCTGTTTCTTGTATGCTTTCAGGCGGTCTAGATTCAAGCATTATTACTGGTGTCGCTAGCCAGTACATTTCTAAATTATCAACATACAGTGTTGATTATCAAGATCAAGAAAAATATTTTCAGCCCTATGAATATCAAACTACAAGAGATGATCATTATATCGATGAAATGCGTTTGCTTTATCATACTAATCATACAACTGTAACTTTATCGCAAAAACAATTAGTCATGGCTTTAAAAGAATCATTAATTGCTCGTGATGCTCCAGGAATGGCTGATATCGATTCGAGTTTTTTACTTTTTTCAAAAGAAATTTCTCGACATCATAAAGTTGTTCTTTCAGGTGAATGTGCTGACGAAATATTTGGTGGCTATCCTTGGTTTTATCGTGAAGAGCTAACAAGCATTGAAGGTTTTCCTTGGATGCGTGAACTAGATAAACGGATGGAACTTTTCTCTGATGAAATAAAAGCTTTAAATATTAAAGACTATGTTTTAGATAAATATCATCAAACTTTAAATGAAATAGATTATCACGATAATACTTTTGAAGATGAAAATAAAAGAAAAATGATTTATTTGAATATGGAATGGTTTATGCAAACATTATTAACACGTTCAGATAGTCAAACAATGCGTAGTTCCATTGAACTTAGAGTCCCATTTGCAAACAAAGATATTGTTTCTTATCTATATAATGTTCCATGGCACTATATGTATCATAATAACATTGAAAAAGGTTTGCTACGTGATGCTTTCAAAGATTTTTTACCAAATGATATTTATGATCGTAAAAAGAATCCTTATCCTAAAACTCATTCTCCATTTTATCGTGATTTAATTGTAAATTTATTAAAAGAGTCGTTAAAAAATAAAGACAATATCTTACTTAAATTGTTTGATTATAAAAAATTAATCGATTTAATCAATTCTGGTGGTAAATCTTTTAAATACCCATGGTTTGGTCAATTAATGACTGGTCCTCAATTACTGGCATATTTTTATCAAATTTATTTATGGGGAAAAATTTATCACATTAAAATAGAACTAGAATAATCATTAGATTATTTTAGTTCTATACATAAATACTCATCTTTTAATTTAATATCTTTAATATAATCATTTTGAATAATAATACTTTCTTCATGCACTGTTAAATATGATAAATCTTTTACCATTTCTTTTAAAACCTTGTTTAAATCAAGATTAATAAATCCATACTTAATCACACCATCAAAATCTATAATAATTTCATTTTCAACTCTTATCCTTGCAATCGCTTTTACTTTTGTTTCAATATTATAATAATTCAAATTAGATCTAAGATGAATATAATTATCAATTTTGATATCAATATCACTTAAGACAATATCTTTATAATCAAATAATTTTGGATATACCCACTTAACCAATTTTACTATCTCATTTTGATTTATTAACATACGATCACCTAATATATATTATGACAAATCAAAAAAAAGGTGAAAAATAATCAATCAAAAAGCACCTTAAAGGTGCTTAAAAACTTCAATTATTTTCATGAACGATTTTCAACACTGCACTTAAAGAGCGAATATCGATCTGCCCTGATGCAGAAGAATCACGATCTTTACCAAAAGTAATCGCTGAACCAAACTGTTCACCTAAAAATCTTGTTGCTATCCCTAGTTTAGACATAGACATTGTAACAATTGGTTTATCATAAATTTCATTAGCACGTAATGTCATTTCCAAAAGTAATAAAACATCTTTATAATCTTCTGGCATAACCGCTAATTTGATTATATCAGCTTCTAACGAATCCATCTGCTTAGTTTTTTCCAACATCGTATCTAAGCTGGGTGTTCTAGTAAAATCATGACTAGACATAATAACCTTTCGATTTGCCTCATGAATCATATTATTTAAAGTAATAATCGCATTAGTTCCGCTTGATAACTCAACATCATAAATATCAAAAGCGCCACTTTCCAAAGCTAAAGCATAAAGATCAATATATTCTTCATGACTTAATTCACCTAAACCACCTTCTTTAGCACTTCGATACGTTAAAATAAGAGCCTGCTTCATTTCTAACGAACCAATCATTTTAAATAATTCTATTAATTTTTGGCGATTAGATAATTCTTTAAAATAATCAATTCTTAATTCAATTAAATCAATTTCAAGATCTTTTAATCTAATTAGATCTGTAATAATAGATTGATGATTATCACTTATAACTGGTACACAGATTTTTGGAATACCCTCACCAATTAATATATCTTTTACTTTACATATTTTACTCATATGTCATCCCCCTAAAAACCATGCTTAATCTATAATCAAAGCAGCATATACATAATAATTACCTTTTATACTATACCATTATTGGCGACAATATGATACTTTTTTATTTAAAAAATAAAATTATTTTTTCATTTAAAACAATATTTCACTATAACAACAAGAAAAAGAGTCATGTTAGACACGACTCAATTAACTTAAATATCTTTTTTTAACATCGTTTTAAATGATAAACCATATAAAATAATAGCTGCTCCAATATAACTAATTATTATAACTAAACTATTTAATGTATTATTAATATCATAATAACTACCATTAATAAGTGTCACATCAATATCAATAGCTTTAGGTATATACAAATTAGTAAATACCGTAAATATTCCATCTATACTTTGTGACAATGTTAAATCTTCCATCAATCTCAAAAAATTATTAAAGATTAGTCCAAAATGATAATTTAGGTCAATCAAATATAAATGAAACTGATTATAGTAACCCAATTGTATTAGAATCACCCTAATAATTGGGATAATTCCAAAAATCAAACCACTTAATGCCACCATAATTAAAATAGCCGGTACTTTCTTTTTAAATATCGTTGATAAAAACGTTCCTAGTCCACCAATTATAAAGATTACTAAAACACCATAAATAATAAATAAACTCGTTCCCTTTATAACCAATAATAAGATATCTTTTTCCACCCCGCTAAATAAACAAAAGAACAATATAAATACTGCAAAACTCATAATAAGATATACAACACTTCCCAAAAGCATTCCTAAAATTTTTCCTGTCACTAACTGAAATCTTGTAATTTCTTTAGATAATAATAATCGCATTGTTCCTTCATGAATTTCATTTGCAAATAACCCTGAAGAACTATTAGCACTAATCACCCAAATCATTATTCCAATAATCAACATAAAAGCTATCAAACTATAAACAGTTAATATATTACTAGAAAAACGATCATAGGTTAAAACACTTTTAGATAAATTATTATAAATATATGCGAATAAAAAACCCAATCCACCACTAATTAAACCAATAATAGTAACAGGAAGCACTTTAAACATTTTTATAAATGTTTTAGACAATAGTACTTTCATTTTCTTTATCCTCCATAACCTGTTGATATAATTTTTCCAAAGTTATCATCTCTTCTTTAAATAAATTTAATTCTATTTCATTTTCATAAATAAATTTAATGATACTTTGTTTACATGCTTTTTTATCCTTGGCAGCTATTCTAAAAACACCTTTTTCCAAACTATAATTATAATTATTAATGTCTAAATATTTTTTTAATAGCTCGTTTTTCTTTGTCGATACTAATATTTTTTCTTGATTAAATTCCTGCTGGACAATATCAATAGGCTGATTTAACACAACATGTCCTTTATTGATCATGACAACATGATCAATTATCATCTCTAACTCGCTTAAAACATGAGAACTTATCAATACTGTCATTTTACGCTGAGCTACTAATTTTTTTAAACTTTGAATGATTTCGCTGCGGCTTGTCGGATCAAGATTAGCTGTTGGTTCATCTAATAATAAAACTTCTGGATCATGAATCATCGCCTGAATCAATCCTACCTTTTTTTTCATTCCTGTCGAAAACTTTGCTACTTTTTTCAACTTATAATCCATTAAATCAAATTCCTCTAATAACTCTAAAGCTCTGTTAAGTGCCGTATCATAATCTAAGTTTGATAATTGTCCCATATATACTAAATATTCTAAACAACTCATATCACTATAAAAATTAGGAAACTCTGGTGAATACCCCATCAGTTTTTTTGCCTCATTAGAACCTAGCGGATGACCCTTTATTGAACCACTACCGCTGCTAGGAAAAATAAGTCCCATCAATAATGACATTGTCGTTGATTTACCAGCACCATTAGGTCCAATTATTCCATAAATCTTTCCACCATCTAATTCAAAAGACAAATCATCAATAGCCTTAAATGAATTAAAATATTTATTCATATGCTCAACTTTAATTATTTTTTGCATATTTAGCACCTGCCTTCTTTTCTAAACGATATTTTGGATATACTACAAGTAATGCTCCTATTAAGATAATAACTACTGAAAATAAAATAATTAAATATTTAATAAAAGAAGATTTATTTACCTCTATTTGTTTCGTTATATGTGTAATCTTACCTTGACCATCATCATAAGAAAAAACTAACCGATGTTTTCCTTCCAATAACTTTAGATCAACTTCTGGTTTAGTGCTAGTTGCAATCAATACCCCTTGATCATAAACACTAATTATACCTGACTTTTCACTTTGATATTTAATCGTAATATTACCACTATGATACTTTTCTTCAAAATCAACTAATTTAAAATCACATTGATCATTAAATGCATATAACTGTCTATCATTACCCTCAATCAAAATCCGACCATCTGCTAAAGAACTTGCACTCTTTACGTCGATTTGGCAACCGGCAACTAATACTTCATCTTTATAATCATAAATTTGATTATGATTACTATCTTTAATTATTATCTTATTTTGTCCCCGAACAGGAATAATCGTAGAATCATAAAGATCAGTGTTATCCAAACTACATGTTTTTAACTCTTCTAAATTTTTTCCATCTAGAATTTTAAATTTAATATTATCATAACTATAGTCATAACAGCTATAACCAAATTCTTTAATTCCATCATTATTCAAATCTTCTAATTGATAAACTTTACTACCATCATCAATAAAATTAATTGGTATAACTTCTTCTAAAGCAGTTGGTGAACTACTTCCACCATCATAATCATCTCTAGCTATTTCTTTAATTACACTACCATCTTTACCACTTAATATTCTTTGATTACCCTCTGGCATATTAAAAATCAAATCATCGATACCATCTTGATTAAAATCCATCTGGGTTATCATAAATGACTCACCCCAGTCATACACCCCTTCTTCCATTAGATTAAATCTAACCAATAAATCTTTGGGATTGATTACCTGATAATATTGACAATCATTACTATTACGAGCATTTATCACAAATAGATCAGCACCATTATGATCTAGATCATCAATAACTTTAACCTGTTGATTATTCAACAAATTCTTATCGTATTTTTTTACAATATTAGTTTTTTGATAACTTATCTCAAAACCATTCTTACTTGAATAATAAACACGCATTTCTGTTTCACCAACACTTACAAGATCACTGATTCCATCATTATTCAAATCACCTACATCAATAATCGTACCATTATCCTCTACCATCTGTTCATACTGTGATCTATAAGCAAAAGTATTTCCATCAATTATCTTATCATCTACTAATATTTCCTTTTTGCCATCATTATTTAAATCACTAAAATACTTGATTTCACTACCAATTAAATAATTTTCAAAATATTTATTATTTTCATCGATTCCTTTTTCCAATAATACTTTTTATCAGCAATAATATTACCATCATTTACATTAATTATTAATACATGACTAGCAATAATTTCTCCTTGATTATTTACTTCATTAACTAATGTTAATACTTGATTACTGTCTTGATCATAAGTGATTCCTTCAAAACCATTATTTAAATAATTTGATGGTACTCTTACCTGCATCAAAATATCATCTTTACCATTTAATCCTAATTTACATATCTCATCAATTTTGCCATTTTGATTATTAGAAACCAATATTCCATCATTTAAATCAATAATTTTATTAACGATTTTTGAACTTCCTAATGATCCAATTGTTTTTAAATCATCATATAAAATATAACTACCACCATCATTGATCTGCAGTAAATAATTATTTTCGTACTTATTGATTCTTACTTTTACATTTTCTAAACCAACACCTAAATTTTTTAAATCATTTTGTCCAATCAACTTACCACTATCAGCTGAGTAAATAGAAATTCTTAATACTCCTTTATTAATACTGCTTGGAATTACTAAAACCTCTTGACCTTGATAAGTTGTTAAAAGTGCATTGGAACTAGCTAAATTATACTGTTCTAGCTTGATCTTAGTTTTAATTTCTAAATTTTCTGTATCGATCAACAATAATGCTGGTTCTATTCCCTTATTCAAATCCCCAAACTCTTCAAGCGAATAATAGTTATGATCACCTAAATATGCTTCAACAAGCATCAAATTATCTTTGAGCATTTTCATTTTATAACCATTAAACGCTTTAGAAAAAACTCCCGTTGAAAAAACACTTAATTCTCCATCATTATAATTATATGTTGTCTGTTCTGTTAATCGTTTACTAAGTTCATCTTGATCCACTATCCCCAATTCTAACTCTTTGATAACATTACCATCATTACTATTTATTTGGTAAATTTTATCTTCTTCACTACTAACATACAATTTGTCATCTACATATAAAAGATCCCATAAATTTAAATTTACTTCTTGAGTTTTATTATATAATTTATTCTTCGCTTCGATTGGTGTAGTTAATGACTGCCGATAATTTTCACTTCCATTTATCTTATCAAGACTAACCAATTGTCCCTGCTGGGTAGTAAAAATAATTTGTTCTTCAACTATTGCCATCTGCCAAATATTATCAGATTCTTCATGATCAAAAATAACTTCTTTTTATTAACATTGATTGCTAGTAAATGATGATCATAGATCAAATAAACAATATTTTGGCTGTATAATATCTCTCTGATTATTGAATTTTCTGTAACTAAATTATTATTTGTATCAATTGTTTTGTGAGTTAATGATTTTTCATAAAGAATTTTAGAATTCTTAGAACTTATTATTCTAAAATTAGTATATCCACTATTAGCCTTTACATATACTGCAATATCTTTTATACCATCATTATCAATATCATCAATTACCTCAAAAAGTTTGACCGACTGATTGATATTAATCACAAAATCATCATTATCAATAAACTTTAATCCTTCATTATTAACAGCTAAAGTTCCCTTTAAGTTATCGCCTAGATCAACCTCTTTAGCTAAGCAATCACCTTTAATTTCATCGCCCTGACTATAAGCATCAATACTTGTTGTTTTATTAACGGCTTGAACCGGTATTGGCACAACCATCGCTAAAACCATGATCAATAATATAATTTTTTTCATGATATCCACTCCTATCTGTATTATCTTAACTAGTACAGTTTTATTATAGCATCTCATTAACTGTATTACAATAGCTAGTACACTTATATTATAATTTATTAGTCATTAATCAAAATAATTTAAAATTCACAATAATTTTACCCAATTAAACATTATTCCCCAGGAAATATCTTATAATATTACTATTAAATAATTACCAACAATGTTAAAATATGAATATACGATTCATTTTAATAAAAAGGAGGTAAATAACATGGATCAACTACTTAAAGAAATCGAAGCAGCAAAAAACACCAATAATAAATTAATCTTAATTATTGGTACCCCTGGTAGTGGCAAATCAAAACTTATTCACGAATATAGTAAAGAAAGCGGCACTCCTATTTTAAATTTAGATAATATTTTTAAAGACAATTCTACTGATTTAGTCAAAGTGATGAATGATTTTCTAAAAACATACGATAAAGACGTATTATTATTAGATAATAAGAGAATTCTTTATGCAAAAGATTCTAATATTGATATGTTAGCATTTTTAAAAGAACTAGCTAATAAAATTGTCGTTGTAGCAACATGGAACGGGAAAATCGAAAATGATAAATTAACCCATATTCGTTCTAAATTACCTACAGATTTAACATATTCACTAACAAATGAAAACATAAAATTTATTCAAAAATAAAATCTTTCTTAATAATTTAATTTCAATAATAGTATTATCAAAAATAAAAGATGGTTTAATTATTATTAATCAAACCATCTTTTATTTATAACTTAAATTGATATATTCTTATTTTTTCATTTCCTTAATAACTTTTTGACGTGTAAATTCTTCTCGATCTTTTTCTTCTAATGCTTCTGTAATAACTTTAATTGTTGATTCAAAACGTGGAATTGAAATATTCTTTAAAGCATTAGCACGTTTTTGGGTTTTACGAATAGTATTCGCCAAACGATAAACACTATTTTCTACTTCAGCTAATAAAACAGTTAATTGTTTTACATTGTAGAAGCAATTATATGCATAATCTACCTTTGAATTAGAACGTTCAATATCATAAGCCATCTTTAAAGGCTGTTTATCATATGAAATCTTAGGAATTTCTACCCCCATAACACTACGATATGCAATCGAAATCCCATAATCTTCTAGTGTACTATTGACAATATCCGTAATTAATCCCATTGAAATATTAGCTTCCTGCAAAGCATCATAAGCTTCTTGATATGATGAAGTAATTTGATCACGAATAATTTTAACATCATCCAATAAAGTCATCATTTCCTTAATTAAAACATTACGTTTTTTATCCATTAGATTATATCCTAAGTTTGCAAGCTGCAATGATTTTTTCATTGCAATTAAATTACCCTTAGTCGGAACTACTTTCAAAGCCATAACTAATCACCTGCTTCTTGTAATTCTTTAATAATCTTCTTTTCTTTAATATTAAAACGTTCTAATGCTTTTTCATGATTATAGTATTGATCTAACAACGCATTATCCAAACGATCTAATGCCTCACGAGGTAGAACGGATACTAAATCCCAACCTAAATCCAATGTCTCTTCAATACTACGGTTAGCATTAAATCCTTGATTAATAAAATATTCTTCAAATAAACGACCAAAACTAATGTATTTTTTATCTATGTCTGATAATTCATCCTCACCAATAACCGATGTCAAAGAACGTACATCCTGAACATGGGCATAGCACGCAAATAACTGGTTTGCGATATCTTGATGATCAGATCGGGTATACCCTTCACCAATACCATCTTTCATCAAACGACTAAGTGATGGTAAAACTCCAACTGGAGGATAAATACCTGCTGAATTTAGATCAACATCCAAGGTAATCTGTCCTTCAGTAATATAACCTGTTAAATCGGGAACAGGGTGAGTAATATCATTATTCGGCATTGTTAAGATCGGAATTTGAGTTACTGATCCTTTAGCATCTTTAATGATTCCTGCTCTTTCATATAATGAAGCCAAATCGGAATATAAATATCCTGGGTATCCTTTACGTCCTGGAATTTCACCTTTACTAGAAGAGAATTCACGTAAAGCTTCACAATAAGAAGTAACATCACTATAAATTACTAGCACATGCATATCCTGTTTAAACGCTAAATATTCAGCAGCAGTTAAAGCACAACGCGGCGTTAAGATACGTTCGATAATTGGATCATTTGATAGATTCAAGAACATTACTACTCTTTCCATAACTCCAGCTTCTTTAAAACTGCGTTTAAAGTATTCAGCAACATCATTAGTAACCCCCATAGCCGCAAAAACAACAGCAAATCCTTTTCCAGATTCGTCAGCAATTTTTGCCTGTTTAACGATTTGAACTGCTAAACGATCATGAGGTAACCCAGACACTGAGAAAATCGGTAATTTTTGACCACGAATCAAAGTGGCTAAACAATCGATTGAAGATATTCCTGTATTGATATAGTTACGTGGATAAACACGTGATACGGGATTTAATGGTAATCCATTAATATCCATCTCAGCTTCAGCATAAACTTCACCTAAACCATCGATTGGACGACCAGCCCCAGAAAAAATTCGTCCTAAAATTTCTTTTGAAACTGGTAACTCCATTGGTTTACCTAATAATTTTGTTTTAGTATTTTCAAGTGATAAGCCGTTCGTTCCTTCAAATACTTGAATAACAACTTTTTCACCTTCAATTTGAACAATTCGACCAGCTCGAGTTGTTCCATCTTTTAATTGTATTTCAACCATCTCATCGTATGAAGCACCTTTAACGTGGTCTAAAACAACTAATGGTCCATTAATTTCATTTAATCCTACATATTGTAGTGACATAATCATTTTCCTCCTACGCTACTGATTTAATTGCTTCATCAATATCCTGATAGTAAGTATCTAATTTATCGATATTATCATTAGGAATATCATATTTCATCTTAATGACTTGATCAAAGATACCTGTATCGACGATTCGTCTGACAACCTTACCTTGACTAACAGCTTCTTTACAACGCTTATTTAAGTATAAAATTACTTCCATCATTTTCAATTGTTTTTCCATTGGAACATAAGTATCATCTTTATGGAAAGCATTTTGTTGTAGATATCCTACTCTAACTACCTTAGCAACTTCAATAATTAATTTTTGATCTTCTGGTAACACATCTGGTCCCATCAATTGAACAATTTCATTTAACTTCGCTTCTTCAGCTAAGATATAAGCAATTTCCTGACGATCACTTACAAATTTTGGACCAACATTTTTACTATACCATTTTTCTAGATCATAAACATAATCACTATAACTTTGCGTCCAGTTGATTGCAAAATAGTGACGAGCATAAGCTAATGCTTTATCAAGAGCCCAGAAACAACGAACGAATCGTTTAGTATTTTGAGTAACTGGTTCTGAAAAATCGGCCCCTTGAGGTGAAACTGCACCAATGATCGATACTGATCCTTCTTTTCCATTCAAAGTTTCCATGTAACCAGCGCGTTCATAGAATTGTGATAAACGTGATGGCAGATATGCTGGAAAACCTTCTTCAGCTGGCATTTCTTCAAGACGTCCCGAAATTTCACGAAGTGCTTCAGCCCAACGTGAAGTTGAATCCGCCATGATAGCAACATGATATCCCATATCACGATAATACTCAGCTAAAGTGATTCCCGTATAAATACTGGCTTCACGAGCTGCTACCGGCATGTTTGAAGTATTAGCAATCAGCACTGTTCTATCAGTAAGTGGTTTACCGCTTTTAGGGTCGATCAATTCACTAAATTCTTCAAGAACTTGTGTCATCTCGTTACCACGTTCTCCACATCCTACATAAACAATAATATCGGCATCACACCATTTTGCAATTTGATGCTGCGTCATTGTTTTACCAGTTCCAAAACCACCTGGGATAGCTGCGGTACCCCCTTTAGCAATTGGGAATAACGTATCAATAACTCGTTGTCCTGTTACTAAAGGAATTCCTATCGGTAATCTTTTTGTTACTGGGCGAGCTTGTTTGATTGGCCATTTTTGACATAATGTACATTCAATGATTTTTCCATTTTCATCTTCAATTTTCATAATTACATCATTGATCGTATATTGACCATCTTTAGCCACTTCAATAACTTTACCACTAATCAATGGGCTAACCATACATTTATGAACAATTAAATCAGTTTCTGGAGTTGTTGCGTAGATATCGCCACCTTTAACTTGGTCACCAGCTTTAACTGTCATTGTTACATCCCATTTTTTATTTACATCCAAAGAATCAACATTACTTCCTGCTCTAATAAATGCTCCAGATTCTTTTTCAAGAGCTTTTAAAGGACGTTCGATTCCATCGAAAATATTTCTTAAGATCCCAGGACCTAACGTTGCGCAAATTGGTGATCCGGTTGAAACAACTGGTTCACCAGGTTTAAGACCAGTAGTAGTTTCATATACCTGAATAGTAGTAAATTCTTTAGAAACAGAAATTACTTCCCCCATTAATGAATCATTACCTACATATACCATTTCTAACATTGAAAAAGAAACTGTATCTTTTACTTTTACAACGGGCCCATTAATTGAATAAATTACATCATTTTTCATATGTTAACCCCCTGTCTATTTAATCATTAATCCTGATGTTTTAAAAAACCAGTCTTTTTGGTTTTCTAAAGCAGAGTCTAATGATTCGTCAACAACGACATTAGTAGCTTTATTTTCAATAATAAAACCACCTATCTTAATTTTATCGCTTACTTCAACTTCCAAATCCACACCATAAGCTTTTACTAATTCATCTTTATATCTCATATCTTCTTCTCTAAGTTCAAGAGTTGAATCTTCCATTTGATATAATTTACCAATCTTTTCGATATGCTCAATAAGATACTTTTGATAATCCTTACTAGCTACAAATGCAACTAATTTTTCTTTAGCTTCTTTAAAAATATTTGCTACATACTCATCTCTTTTAACAACTAATTTTTTAGTTTTTTCCTCTTGAGATAAAGAAGCCTCGACACTAGCACTAGAAGAAATCTCTACTAGTTCTTTAGCTAATAGTGCCTCAGCATCTTTTTTAGCTTCAGCTTTAATTTGATTATAAGCCTCTTCTTCAAGTTCTTTAGCTTCAGCCAAAATCTTTTCTTCTTCTAGATTAGCTAGCCTTTCAATCTCTTCTTTCATATAAAGAAATACTTGTTCTTTCTTTTCCATAGCATTCCCTCTCTATAACTTCACACCAATTGCTTCAGAAACATATTTATCAATAGTTTCACCAATCTTTGATTCACCATGACGATCAGGAATTTCTACAAGCAACGGTTTTTGTTGTTTTAATTTAATTTCTGAAATAATATCAGGAGCAAGTTCAATCAGATTAGTAGTAATCAAGATGATTCCAATTGAATCATCTTTTAATTTTGTTTCCAATAGTTCTAGAAACTCTCTTCTTTTATGAACTACCTGTCCTTCGATTCCTACTAGCCTAAGTCCAATCTGAGTATCGACATTATCACTTATACAATAAAATCGCACAATAATCACATTCTTTCGATTAGATTTTGTTGATAATCAAAATTGAGATCAATAACCCATAGATTGCAACCCCTTCACCTAAGGCTACAAAAATCAATGACTTACCAAAGTTCTTTTCATTTTCAGAGAATGCTCCAATTGCTGCAGGTGCTGCAGCAGCTACCGCAATCCCAGCTCCTAATGCAGATAAACCTGTAGCTAAAGCAGCGGCAACAAATCCTAAACCTTGAGCAATCGTTCCTGTAATAACTGCTGCTTCTTCAGCATATACCCCGTTAGTAATTGCTGCTAAATATAAAGCTAAACATACAGCGCCAGCAAAACCAGCAACATGTGATGCTAATCTAATTTTTGCACTTTTTACACTTACTTTTCCTGTAAATACTTTAATTAAAGGTAATGATAATAAAATAACTACTAATGCTGGTAAAATAAATTCTAAAACTGTCATAATAATTTCCTCCTCGATTTTTAATCCTCTTTAATAGTTTTAAATGGGATACCGTTTCCTTCATAATATCGGCTAAACATTTCGTAAAACTCTAAACGTAAAACTTGAATTCCTACAATCAATCCTTCCAAGCACATTACAAAAACGTTACCAAATATAATAACGGCTAATTCACCAACGCCTCCAACCATTTCGGCTAGAGTATATACAACCAACATCATCCCGGCATGTGACAAAACAAATCCACCAACCCTTAAAAATGACATTGTGTTAGTGATAAAAGATAAAACTACTTCAAACAATTCAAAGAACCCTTCTACAAAGAAAGCCCCAAATCCATTTGGAAACATTGCTTCATGTTCTTCAAATTTTCTAATTAGCGGTTCTTTTAGGAATATAAATAATAACGGAATAATAATTAATATAATTACATAAATCATATTAACAAAACCTAATCCTAAAAATATATTCAACACTAAACCTAAAATAGAAACATAGAATACTAATCCACACACTCCATTTTGGCTTAAAACAGCTTCACCAATATTCTTCTTTTTCAAATTCAAAACAACATTAAATGACATTGAAATAATAATTAAAATAATTCCTAAGCAGATTGCTGCTATCAATAATGTCATTGTGTTATCTGGTGACATAGCATTAAACATCGGAATTAAAATTTCTTCATTTCCAAAAACCGATCCAAAAACAATCCCGAATAAAGTACTCGAAATTCCTAAACGAATTCCTACTGCACCTAATTGCAAACCAAACTTTTTATAAGCAATTAATCCAACTAGGGAAAGAATGATTCCCTGCCCGACATCACCAAACATGATTCCAAATAATAAAGTATACGACAACGAAACTAGCAACGTTGGGTCCGCATCGCTATACTTAGGTACACCATACATTTCGACAAACATTCGAAATGGTCGAGAAAACCAATTACTTTTAAGTAATGTTGGCGGTGACAACCTAACATCGCTATTAGCTGGTTTTACATCAACAGTTACTGCTTCAATACTTTCAAAATCTTCTTTAAATTTCTTTGTATTTTTAGTTGGAACAAAACCATTTACAGTAAGTTTATCACCAATAACAACTACGTATTTTTGCATGATATATACGTCATTTAAGTGTTTAGCAATCGTATAAATTTCATTTAGTTTATCCTGATTATTTGCAAACATCTTATTAATGCGCATTTCCAGCTTCTTACTATGTTCTATAGCTACATTTGCCTCTTCTTGAATTTCACTGATTGCTAGTTCTGGCGAACCATGAACAAACGTAGGAATATGAATTCTTTCAAAATACAGTGACGAAAAAATATTATCAACTTCCGGTGCATCTCCAGGTGTTGTAATATACATACACCAGATAAATTGACTATCATTATGAAATGGTTTAAATACAAACGGTAATGATTCATAATAATCTAATTTTGCAACATTGTTTGCTGGAATCTTACCAAACCTTACTTGAAGATATTTACAGCTAAACAAATCATCAAAATCAACATCGATATCCGCAACATGCTGTAACTGAATGATTGCTTCTTGATTCTCGATCACCATTGATCAAGTTGGACTTTTACCGCATCAATACGTTCAACATCAAGTAACAAATCATCTAAATATTCTTTAACCCCTAATACATTTATTTGATTACTTTCAACTGGTATTTCTTCAAGTTTAAAATGATATTTGTTAGAGGCATCATTTAAACGTACCAAGATTTCTTCATAAAGATTATCTTGATTATAAACACTAAGCCCTGTTACACTATCAATAAACTTAGAGGCTAACTCAGGATGAAAATCATCATGGTTAAAAAGTTTTAATAAAACTTCATTGTAACAATACTTATCAAAATTAATACTGACTAAGTTTAATCTTGAAATTGCCATTATATCCCTCCTATATCCTTATCGACTTCCGTGTAACTTTTTTTGCAATTATCAAAATAATCATTGTAATGATCCAAATACCAAATCCAAATAAAAATGTATGAATTACATGCATTGGTAAATTGAAAAGCGGTTTATATAACTCAATTTGATAAAACAATGTCCCATAAAATAATCCGCCAACTAAAATTACAGCTCCGATTCGCTTTAACATGCCACCAAAATTATTAGTTTTCTTAATATTTACTAATAATCCTAATACTAACAATAAAATACCAACACCAATATCTCCAACACATACAGCACTAATTATCATTGTAAGTATCGCAACTAACGCTGTTGGATCGAAAACATCTCCAAGGGTAACACTTAAAACATTTTCAAATGGTTGAAACAACGTATTATTCTTTACAATAACTGGAGCAATAATATTTCTTTTTTCATAAATATCAACTGGTAATTCAATTATTTTAATGCTGTCGATATCATCAAATTTAGTTTCAACTTCTTTTAAATCAAGACTGCTGAAAGTATAAACTGATGCTTTTTGTGAAAAATCAACAACATAACGACATTTATCATATAATCGTTTCAAATTATATAATCTAGTAAATACTTCTAATAATTCTTTTTGATACTTATTTTTTACTTCTTCTAATTTTGTATCCATTCTTTTTATATATTCTTCCATTGCTGCTGCTTCTTCAACTAATTCATTGATTGCATCATGAATTTTACCATGTGCAAAATCAGGTAAATTAATAAGTTCAAATGACATTGAAGAAAATGCATTATCAATTTCTGAAATGTTATTAGTAAGTCCCGCATAAACGATCCATACATATTGTTTTGAGCGATTTAATTCTTTAAAAACAAATTCATAATCTCGATAATATTGAATCTTAGTAAACTCACCTACAGGAATTTTCCCAAAGCGGCAAGTAATATATTTTGTATTTTGAACATCATCTACACTTATTTTCGATTCTTCAAGATTTCTTAATAATATAACAGCCTCATCATTTTCATCTTTTTCTTTAATGATTCCTTCTTTGATATTAACAATATTATCAATTTGACTATTAATATCATCAATTAATTTATTTACATTATACAAATTAATTTCCTTAAATTCTTTATCTTGAATATCACTATTAAGATTTAAACGACTTAATATATGATAAATGTTATCAAGTGGTTCATTATAAGGATTGACTTCATCCATAATTGACACCCCTTTAACATTATTCGCTATCTTTTTAGAATCTTGTGGAAACATTTCATCTTGATGCTCACTCATTTTGATCAACACTTTCATTAAATCTTTATGTTCAAAAGAAATATTAAAGAAATGTGTTTTTATAATAGCCATTAATAATCCCTCCTATGCAAAGATCAGCATCTCTTCAATACTTGATGCATCTCTTTTATATCTAATCCCTTCAATAATATGTTTCAAATTATCGATTTCAACCTTTTGTAAGATTGAATAAGTTAAATAAACTAGTGGTGCATCACCAGAAAAGCGCATATATCGTTTTGCAATATTATACTTAATCTCCTCTACATAGTATTCAATATAAGCATACTCCTTATCTCCAAGATATAACTTATATTTTGAATTAGCCAGCAGTTCCAACAATTCTTTAGCACTCCGTGCTTCAATCAATGAATCTAACATTGTTTTAGACATTCTACAATGTTCTAAACATAATGAATTTCTGATTGTTTCATTCGATTCTTTAAAATATTTTTTAAATCGATAAATTTTAGTAATGTTAGCTAACTCAATCGATGTTGATAAAACATCTAATAGTTCTTTTTGCTCCTTACCCTTAAAATTACTTTTAATAGCATCTACATAAGTATTATAATACAAAGATTTTAACTGTCTTTCTAACGCATTGATATCAATCGGAGCAGTAAAATCAAAATTAGCTAAAATTTTATAATACCTGGTACCTCTTAAATAAACTACTAAATCCTTATAATTATCAACATTGATCAAACCATAAATATTAAAACTCATTTTACCCGCTAAATAATCCGGTATCTCTAAGGAAAAACTCGCCTGATCCTTTTCCTTAATACTGACAACCTTATCAACAATTAATTGAACCTCAATTCCTACAACTTCCTGATTATAAAAATCTTGATTCTTTTTTGGTGCATACTTCATTAATCTAGCACACCGTTCAAAATACTCTTTATTTAAAGAAGCTTCTAATTGACGGCGATGAACATTTCTAACATTAATATCTTGTAAAACACCATTATACTTTGTTTGCGATTTTAAATACGTTACCATTTCACCAAGTGTTTGTTTCCGGCATAAATCACTATAACCTTCTTCACCGATTCGATAACCATACATCGCTTTTGCCTTAGCACATAGTGCATTTGACGATAAAGCCATTCCTTCACCTTCTTACTTTAAACATCTTTTAACAATTTCATCTATCCATTTGTCTTTGTTTTGATTATAAAGATTCTCTAAATTTGCTAACGTATCTTTATAATCTTGATCAAGCTGTTTAGCATCTTCTTGATTCTTATTCATTAATTCTGTCTTATGTTCCTCAATCTTTTTGTTTTGCTCTGCAACAAAACCTTCATATATCTCTTTTCTTTTTTCATTCATGTTTGTTTGCGCATCTAATTTCTTTGCTTTTGCAAGTTCAACGCGCTCAACACACTTACGGTCTATTTCTACTAATCTTTGAATTACATCATCCACAGTACAACCCCCTTTGCTTGAGATAAGTATACTCCTATCTAAAAAAATGCAATGATAATAATCTATCATTTTAAAAATTTTATCATTTCTGCTGTAACCCTAGTCATATCAGGGGTTACAAGAGATTTCTTAATATTATCTTTACATTTTAAATAAGCAAATATACATTTTTAACATGTTTTATTATAACTTTTAACTAAAAAAATTCATTAGACAATTCTTTAGATTTGTCTAATCAAAAATACCTAGCTCTTTTATCAAGAGATTTATAATTTTGTCCCTGCTTTTACCATCATTACTTTTGTAAATAAATTTAAATAAAAGTTTTCATATCCATTGAGAGCCCCAACTACTTGTGATAAAGTATAACTAGTGAGGTTGTAAAGATGATAAAAGAAAATATAAAAAAATTACAAAATTTAATGAAAGAAAAAGGAATTGATATTTATATCGTTCCCACTAGTGATTTTCACCAAAGCGAATATGTCGGTGAATACTTTAATGGCCGTAAATTCTTATCAGGATTTACTGGTTCTGCAGGTACTTTAGTCATCAGCTCAAACGAAGCTCGTCTATGGACTGATGGTCGTTATTTTATCCAAGCTAAACAGCAATTAGAAGGCAGTGGTATCATTTTAATGAAAATGGCAATGCCAGGTGTCCCTACCATTAAAGAATATCTTGATCAAAACATCGATAAAACGGTAGGATTTGATGGTCGCGTGATGTCTGCTCAAGAAGCTGAACACCTAAATAACAAATTGATTACTGATATCGATTTAGTTGATGAAGTTTGGCATGATCGTCCTAATATTTCACAAGAACCAGCTTACTTATATGATGAAAAATATTGCGGCGAATCAAGAGCTTCAAAACTACAGCGTCTACGTGAAGCAATGGGTGATTGCCAACATCATATTATCACGAGCCTCGATGATATCGTCTGGTTATTTAATATCCGCGGTAATGATGTTGAATGTAATCCCGTTGTCTTAGCTTATGCCCTTATCAATAAAGATGATGCTATATTATATGTTCAAAACAATGTTGTTGATATTAAAATGGCAGCTATTTTAAAAAGAGATGGCATTAATATCAAAGCATATAATGACATTTATGAAGATGTTAAAAAATTAACTGGTAAAGTATTATTAGATAAGCAAATCGTTAATTATCAAATCTGCAGTAATTTAAATTGTGAAATTAAAAATATGATTAATCCAACCCAGCGCTTTAAAGCTATAAAAAACGAGACCGAGATCAAAGCTACTAAAAATGCGCATATTAAAGATGGTGTTGCCATGACAAAATTTATGTACTGGCTAAAAACAAATGTTGGAAAAATCGAATTAGATGAAATTTCAATTAGTGATAAATTAACTGCTTTTAGAAAAGTTCAAAATGATTTTCGTGATTTAAGCTTTGATACTATTTGTGGTTATAAAGCTAATGCTGCTTTAATGCATTATAAAGCTCAGCCTGGTAAATGTGCAAAAGTAACAAATGAAGGAATGTTATTGATTGACTCTGGTGGTCAATATTTAGACGGTACGATCGATACGACAAGAACTTTTGTTTTAGGACCTATCAGTGACCAGGAAAGACGTGATTTTACGATTGCTTTAAAAGCTATGATGCGCTTACAAGCTGCTCATTTTGTAGCTGGTACAACAGGCCCAAATTTAGATATTTTAGCTAGAGGAATTGTTTACGAATATAATTTAGATTATCGCTGTGGAACTGGTCATGGCGTTGGTCATTACCTAAACGTTCATGAAGGACCAAACGGATTTAGACCGCATGATCGTCCTGGCTGGGCACCAATGTGTGCTTTTGAACCAGGGATGATCACTACTGATGAACCAGGTATTTATATTGAAGGAAGTCATGGCGTTCGCCACGAAAATGAATTATTATGTGTTGAAGTCACTAACAATGAATATGGACAATTTTTAAAATTTGAGCCAATTACGATGGTTCCTTTTGATTTAGATGGTTTGGATCTTAAATTATTATCAGATCATGAAATTAAACAAATCAACGACTATCAACAGCTAGTTTTTGATCATGTTGCACCATATCTATCTAATGAAGAAAGAACCTGGTTACAAGCAAACTTATTAATTAAAAACTAATTATTTTGAAGCCAAATAACTGGCCTCTTTTATTATAAAAAAGCAATATTATTAAAAGTAATAATATTGCCCCTATATTTTAACTTCATTATCAATGATTTGATATTCAATCACTTTTCCTTGTTTTAATGACTCCTGTACATTGATCAAACGCTGATTAGCTGAACCTCTATACAATAAAGCTAAACTTTTTTTATCCTGTTCAAATTTACCATCGATCAACATATCGCATAACTGTAATAGCTCTTTCTTTTTAGCATCTTTAAGTATTTCTTCATAAGTAAAACCACTATAAACAACGATATTTAATCCCATTGCTTTAACCTCTTTACATATCTCAATTAATGGCTTTACCTGCAACATCGGTTCTCCACCAGATAAAGTTATTCCGTCCAATAGTGGATTAGCAGTTATTTCTGATAAAATATCTTGAATATCTTTTAAATAGCCACCATTTATATCATGACTTTTAGGATTATGACAACCGCTGCAATTATGAAAACAACCCTGAGTAAAAATTGTATATCTAAGCCCTGGCCCATCAACGATTGAATCATCAACAGTTCCAAATAAACGAATCTTCATTATTCAATACCGTGTTTAACGCGCTCTTGTTCTTCAGCTTTTTTTCCATCATTAAATCGTTCTAAAGTTCCAACTAAATAACCGGTAATACGACGAATTCTTTCAAAACCATGATGTTCTTCTTCACTTCTTCCACACAACGGACAAATATCATCAATAATTCCATTATAACCACAAACAGGATCACGATCTACAGGATGGTTTATTGCTCCATATCCAATTCCGTTATCATGCATCGCTCTAACTATTTTTTCAAACGCCGCTAAATTTTTAGTTGGATCACCATCCATTTCTACATAACTTATATGTCCACCATTAGTTAAAGCATGATATGGTCCTTCTAATTTTATTTTCTTAAAAGCACTAATAGGATAATACACCGGAATATGAAAACTATTAGTATAGTAATCTCGATCTGTAATTCCTTCTAATTTTCCAAACAGTTTTCTATCCATTCTCACAAAACGACCTGACAATCCTTCGGCTGGTGTTGCAATCAAACTAAAGTTCAAATTATATTTCTTTGTCGCCGCTTCCATTGCTTTAGACATATGTCCAACTATCTGCAGTCCTAGAACTTGAGCTTGCTCACTTTCACCATGGTGAACACCAATTAAAGATTTTAAAGTTTCAGCAAGCCCGATAAAACCTACCGTCAATGTCCCATGCTTTAAAACTTCACGAACTTCATCATCCGCTTTCAATTTATCACTATCTAGCCAAACACCTTGCCCCATTAAAAAAGGATAGTTTCTAACTTTACGACGGCATTGAATTTCAAAACGTTCTAGAAGCTGTTGAATACACAACTCTAACATCTCATCTAATTTATCAAAAAATTTATTAACATCGCCATTAGCATAAATTGCTAGTCTTGGTAAATTAATTGATGTAAAGCTTAAATTACCACGCCCAAAACTAATTTCTTTCTCTTTATCATAAACATTTCCCATAACTCTTGTTCTACATCCCATATAGGCAATTTCCGTTTCTGGCGTACCTTTATAATATTGTCGATTGAAAGGCGCATCAATAAACGAAAAATTAGGAAATAACCGTTTTGCAGAGGTTTTACATGCTAATTTAAACAAATCATAATTTGGCTCTCCTTCATTATAATTAATCCCTTCTTTAACTCTAAAAATTTGAATTGGGAAGATCGGTGTTTCACCATGCCCTAAGCCCGCTTCTGTAGCTAATAAAATATTACGCATTACCATTCTACCTTCACTTGATGTATCCATACCATAATTTATGGAACTAAATGGTACTTGCGCCCCAGCCCTTGAATGCATCGTGTTCAAATTATGAATAAAGGCTTCCATTGCCTGATAAGTTTCTTTATCTGTTTCTTTATAAGCACTTGAAATTGTAAAATCAATGATTTCATCAAGTATCGATTCATCAATATTATTCGCAATTAAAATTTCTTTTAGCATTTGATTAAATTTTAGATCAACATCTAAAGTCGGCTGTAACTGTATTTGTTCCTTAACAGAAACAACGATTTTATCACCATCCAATTTTGCAAGCAAAGTTATGGCTTTAGCAAGATTATCATAAAAATGTTTTATATAAGACTTTTTAACTCCTGGTGCCATCCCATAATCAAAATTAGGAATAGCTTGCCCGCCATGTTGATCATTTTGATTTGACTGGATGGCAATACAAGCAAGAGCTGCATAAACACTAATGCTATTAGGTTCCCTTAAAACTCCATGTCCTGTAGAAAATCCTTTTTCAAACAATTTAACAATATCAATTTGACAACAGGTTGTTGTCAAAGTCAAAAAATCCATATCATGAATATGAATATCACCATTAATATGAGCACGCGCATGTTTAGGATTTAACACAAACATTTCATTAAACTGTTTTGCCGCCTCAGCCCCATATTTTAGCATCGTTCCCATCGGTGCATCAGCATTAACATTAGCATTTTCTCTTTTTAAATCACTATCTTTACTATCGGCAAATGTTATTTCTTCAAACGTTTTCATTAATCGTGATCGCATATCTCTTTCTCGCGTACGATTAGCTCGATATAAAATATACGCCTTAGCTACGCGAACATATCCTTGTTCAATCAGCACTTCTTCAACCGTATCTTGAACAAGTTCAACAGTTGGCAACGCACTTTTCTTTTTTTCTAACTTATTTTCCACCATTTTTGCAATATCAATTGCAGTTTTTAATTCATATTTACCACCACAAGCCTCAAAAGCCTTATAAATAGCTCCGGCTATTTTATCTGTTTCAAAAGATACTAAACGGCCATCTCTTTTTCTTATATTTTCTATCATATTTTTTCCTCCACGCATATTCAGTATAACTTACCTGAAACAAAAAATCATTTAAAATACACTATCACTAGCAAGATTTAACCCTAAGATAAAAATTATATCTTAGGGTATTTTTTGATTACTGGCTGATAGTTTTTATATGTCGCTACTATATAACAGTCTCTAAGTTCCTCAATAATACTATATCTAAATAAATCTTCTTGATTTAAATTATATTTTTCAATTAATTTATGCATTATTATTCGACTTCTTTCTTTATTAAGAGTTGTTTTCCACCATCTTTTAGGTTTGATTTTTGTTAAAAGCAAATAATCTTCAATCAATTCATCTAAATACTCACCTTTTAAATACTCATTTAAGTATTTAAATAATTCATCATTTTGATAACCGATTCTTTTAAAATGATGAAGCTGATAATAATTTCCCAGATCTAAAAAGAAATAAAACGGTGAAGCAGCTTTTCTCATCACTTTATTCATCGTGATCTTCATCTTACCACTATTCCAATATTTTTCTAACATATCTTCTGCTAAATGGATTTTAACAATATCCTCTTTTGATAGATCGTTACTGTAAAGCAATTCATAAGGGGGATTTTCATCATATACATAACCATATTTTTTGGCTTCTTTTCGCAAACTAGTACCACGAAGAAGCTTCAAAAATCCGAGTTGTAATTCTTTAGGATAAAAGCTAAATACATCATCAAATGATTTAGCAAATCTTTCTAAATTTTCCAGCGGTAAACCGGCAATTAAATCTAAATGAAAATCTATTTTATCATTAGTTTGCAACTGTCTGATAACTTCACTTAAGCGTTCAAAATTCTGATATCTTTTAACTATTTCATTAGTAGGTTCATAAGTCGATTGAATCCCTATTTCAAACCTAAGCAGACCATCTGGGGCATATTCATTAATATAATCAATAATTCTTTGATCCAAAACATCACCATTGATTTCAAACTGGAATTGTATTCCTGGACGATAATGTTTGAATATATGTTCCAATATCGCAAGAGCATGCTCAGTTTTAGCATTGAAACTTCGGTCTAACAACTTAATTATTTTTACATCAGTTGCCATCAATAAATCTAACTGCTCTTTTAAATAATCGAGACTAAAAAAGCGTAATCCTTTTTCTAATGATGATAAACAGTACTGACACTGATACGGACAGCCGCGACTTGTTTCAAAATATAAAACTCTTTTTGACATATCAGCCAAATCTCGTGCTAATAAATAGGGGGAATCAAGTGTCTGTAAATACTGCAGATCAACCGGGTGCGTTTGTCGATAATCACGTTTATCTTTTCTACTAATGCCTTGTACAGCAATTTCCTGCTGGTTCTTTAAACAATCCAATAATTGTTTAAAAGCAACTTCACCTTCACCACTAATAACATAATCTATTTCAAAATTATCTAAAAAATAATCTATTTCATAACTAACTTCAGGCCCACCTAAAACAATAATCAAATGCTTATTTCTTTTTTTCAACTTAACACATAATTCTTTAATTAAATCAACATTCCAAATATAGACACTGATAGCTAATACCTGGATCTCCATAGAAATAATATCATCTACGATTTTTTCAAGATCCTCTTTGATCGTATATTCTTTAAAGTCCACATCATGATAATCTTTAGTGGCTACATATAAAAGCCGTAACGCCAGCGACTTATGAATATATTTTGAGTTTAAAGTTGTAATCAATATTTTCATTTATTTACCTCATTAAAATAATCTAGAGAAATTCTCTAGATTATTGTTTCTTCACTTCTGGCATAACATTATTATATAAACAATATTCTTCAAAAGTCCAGCCTTTTTCTACGATTTCTTTTGCTACATCTTCACCAACATATCGTAAGTGCCAAGGTTCGTGAGCAATTCCCGTAATCCCGTCAGTTCCATCTTCAAAACGAATGATAAATCCATACTTAGAACAGTTTTTGATTACCCATTTATATTCATCAGTATCACCAAAAGTAATTCGTTTACCTTCAACAACACTTTGGGCTGTTAAATCAATTCCTAATCCTGTTTGATGCTCACTTGCTCCAGGCTGAGCAACATATTCATTGGCATATTGGGTATTGTAGCGTTTTACAAAATCAGCCATTGTCTCAACTTGAGTTTGATATGAACGATAAGCACTATTTAAGACTAATTCGAGTCCTTCTTTTTTAGCTGCCTCATACATCTTCGTTAAAGCTGCAGATGTTTCTTTGGTCATTTTTGAATTTTGACAATCAGGCGCAACTGGAATTTCTGGATCAACTAATTCAGGTTCATAATCTTCTGGTAAATAAAATCCTTTCTTTACTAATGTTAATAAATTATCTGGATTAGTAATTGTATATTTATCTGCTGGTTCCCCGTTGCTTGAAATAATAAATGGATAATTAGTAATACAAACTGCATAATTATAATTATTATAGATACTATATGCATTCATATAAGCTTCTAAATTTTGAAGTTTATAACCCTTTACCTTACGATATGGTGCTAGATCACTAGCTGTGTATTTATGATCGATCAAATATTGAAAATCGTCTTGTAGAGCTCCTTCATCGATTAAATTCCAAATCAATTTTTCAGTATAGCCCATACTTTTTAACTTTGGTACCTGACTTTCAAATAAGTTATCAACATATGCTACTACATCAGCATATTCCATCTTCTTATTCATTCCTAAATACTTTTCGTATTCATCATATAATGTAACTTTAGATGACTCGTTGATCCAATTAGTGATATGATCCATCTTATCATGAGATATGATTTCTTCTTCATCTTCTTTTGGTAAAGATAAAATTTCACTTGTTTGAGAAAAAGAATATCCTTTCACTAACAATTTAATTCGATTTAAATTTAAAAAAGTTGTTACCCCTACAATCAAAATTACAGCAATCACTGCAACGATTGCAACTCGTCCTACTTTTAAACGACTTCTATGACCGCTGTTATATGAACTATAATATGAATAATCTCTTCTTTTTTTAAACATTATAACATTACTCCTAACTTATTTACTCATATTTAAATAATCATTTCTACCTAAAATGTACTGATCATTACCATAACTATCAATAATAACTACTAATGGCATATCTTCTACTTCTAATCTCCGAATTGCTTCAGGACCTAAATCATCAAATGCAATTATTTCACATTTCTTGATACAATTTGACATTAGTGCTCCAGCACCACCAATCGCTCCAAAATAAACACCATTATTTTCAACAATTGCATCTTTAACACTTTGAAGACGATAACCTTTTCCAATCATTGAACGTAAACCAAGTTTGATCAATGTTGGCGCATAAGCATCCATTCTTCCTGATGTCGTAGGTCCCCCACTACCAAAGACCTTTCCTGGTTTACTCGGAGTAGGTCCAACATAAAAAATGACTTGATCCATAAGTGGAAATGGCAATTCTTTTCCTTCTTCGATTAGACTCATTAATCGCTTATGAGCCGCATCGCGACCAGTATAAACAATACCGCTAAGCATCACCTCATCACCAGCATGCAATTGTTTTATTTTTTCAACTGTAAGTGGTGTTGTTAACTTTATCATAAACTAGCCTCCTTATGACGTGCCACATGACAACAAATACTAACAGCAACCGGCATCCCTGCAATATGTGTTGGATGAGTTTCAATATTAAGTGATAAAGCTGTTGTCTTACCACCATATCCAGCTGGTCCAATTCCTGTCGCATTTATCATTTCTAAAAGTTCTGTTTCTAAATCAGCATAACGTGAATCGGGATGATGACTCCCTATTTCACGCATCATCGCCTGCTTTGAAAGCAACGTTACTTTATCAAATGATCCTCCTATTCCAACACCAATTACCATTGGCGGACAAGCATTTGGTCCCGCATCATTAACGACTTTTAAAACAAAATCTTTAACCCCTTGTACTCCATCACTTGGTTTTAACATCTTTATCTGTGACATATTTTCTGAACCAAAACCTTTTGGAGCAACAACAATTTTAAATTCATCACCTGTTACGATATCAAAATAAATAATCGCTGGTGTATTATCCTTAGTATTGATACGATCAAATAGTGGATCGTCAACAACCGATTTCCGTAAATATCCTTCTTGATATCCTTGGCGAACCCCTTCATTAATAGCTTCTTTTAAATCACCATCAATATGTACCTCTTGGCCCATCGTCACATAAACAAATGCCATCCCTGTATCTTGACAAATCGGCATCATATTTTCACGGGCTAGATCAGCATTATCTATCAAAACATCGAGTGTTTTTTTAGCCAAAGAATAATCTTCTTCATTTTTTTTATTAATAAGTGCATTTAAAACATCGTCAGGTAAATCACACGCTGCTTCAATACACAACTGCTTAACCTTTTCAATAATATCTATACATTTTATTTCTCGCATAATTTTTCCTTTCACAAAAAAAGTAAAATTTTTAATAACATATTTCATTATCAATTCTACATTTTGCATTCTTTAAATATTACAATTTCTTAATCAAAACAACCCCGAGTACTACAGAATTGTTTTCTTATAATATAACCTGAAGGAATACCAAACAATTCTTAAAAAATAGTCGTTCTTTAATATCAAGCGAACTGATGCTACTCTCCATCAGCTGTATTATACACTAAATTTCGACAATTTAAAATAGTACCATTACTATCACTAAAAATTATTATCACATATTTTAAGATATTTTTGATATATTATTACCATTCTTTAATTCTATACTAACAATGTAGTCAAAAGAAATATTCGATTTTCCCTTCAATATAATATTGACTACAAAATCATAAAGATATCCTTCTTTGATATCATGTAATTATTAGTATCCTTTCCCTGATAACTAATAAAGAAAAATGGCAAGTAATTTCCCGGCTTGTCATTTTTCATTTATAAAATAAAAATATTTAAAGCAAATTATTATCTAATACAATAACTTAATCTAAATAAAACAACATATAGGATAACCCCTTCCTAAGTTAATTGAAACATCATATCGTAATATTCTACTAATATGATTTCTTAAATTAAAATTTTACATATTTCTTTATTTAAAAATTAAGATATATTTTATAACCCCAAAAATCTAACCTGTATCTACATCCATATAATTAAATTTTTCTTTCAAAAAGAATCTTATTTTCTATAAGACAAAAAAGTACCATTTGATATCAAATGGTACTTTTTGTTTGGTCTAATTTATTTATAAATTTTAGACCTACCCCTCCAATAATTTAAAAACTATTTTCTTCTTCTTTTTGAAAGATATGCAACTGCACTCAATGATGCCATCAATCCTAATGCACTAAACATGCTTGTTGTATCACCAGTTTTCACAGCTTCTTTTTTTATACTTGTTTTCATTTCTAATTTTTCGATACTTGCTTCTAATATTTCTACAGCTGCTTTTACTTCTTGTTCATTTGCTTCTGGATCAACTAAAACATTTTTAGCTTCTTCTAATGCTGATTGCATTACTTTCCATGATGCTTCACTATAATTTGCTTTATTCAATAAACTAGCTTTATTAATTAATTCATTTAAAGCATCTTTATTTGGTTTTAGTCTTAAATCCAAGTATGCTTTAATGATTTCATTATATACACTGTCTACTTCTGACTGTGTTGCATCTTCTTTTATTAAAACATCTTTTGCTTTTTGTAATACTAATTCATATCGAGCCCATGATGTATCTGTATATTTGTTTTTATCCAAATCTTCTACACTATCAACAAAATTTTGTAATCTTGTTTTATCTACTCGTAATTGCAAACTTGTAAATGCATTGCTTAAATTTTTATAAGCCTCTTCAACATCACTTTCTAAAGCATTTTCATTATCAATTACATCTTTAGCTTCTTGTAATGCTTCTGTTAATGCCATCCAAGAATCCACTGTATAATTATTTACATCTAATTTTTCTATTTGATTGATCAAATTTTGTAATTCTGTTTTATCACCTTTATAGAATTCCAGCATATGCATTGCATTGGCTAAACGACTAAACGCTAAATCGACTGTTTCTTGACTAGCTGCTTCATCTGCTAAAACGTTATTTGCTTCTTGTAAAGCAATCTTAAATTCAGCTACCACTACTGGAACAACTTTTTCTAAATCTTCTTCGGTTATATTATTGGCTAATTCTACAGCAATCTTCAAGTCACTTTTATTAACTGGTTGTTCATCTTTTAATTTAAATGTAATAACGATTTCATGAGCCTTTTTAATATTTTCTAAAGTAAAACTATTATTTTCTACTTTACCTTCAAATGATTTACCATCAATTAAGATCTGATCGTAAACATAACCTTCATCAGGAACAAAGTTAATTGTATAATCTTTTCCATATTCAACTGTCAGATCCTCATTTAAAACTTTTCCGTGTTCCATTTCTTTTACATCAAGTGATATTAATTCTTTAAAGCTAAACCAATCGATATTAGCTACATTTTGTCTTGCTAGTCCACCATTTTCACCAGCTTTTACATCACCGCTAAATGTTAAATAAACATCATGAACACCTTGAATATTCTGTGATGAATCAAACATTGTACTACCATATATATAATCTTTCCAAGTTCCTGTTTTTTGTGGTACAAATGTTACGATTGGATCATTATCTCGACTATCTAAACGAACCTCAATCAAAGGATTATCACATTGAGTGAAGTCTTCAACAGAATAATATAATTCAAAAAAGTTAGCGTTTGATTCAAAAATCATATCGTAATAACAAACCCAATCACCAGGATTTAAACTTCCAATATTTGGTCCATCATTAACTATTCCAGAATGACTATTATAATTTTCAGCTTCTTGTTTTTCATAAGCTAAACTAGTTGAAGATATAGCTTGCAATGCTTTTTGTAAAGCTTGATAAACTTGTCTCATTTTTTCTGCTTCAACCCCTTCTTGATTTATTACTTCCTTAGCTTCATCAATTCTTTGATGAATTAATTTGACTACTTCTTCATGACTATTTGATAAATCAACGTTTTCACTGTGTGCTACTAGTCCTTTTAAATCATCCAAAGTTACTTCATTTAAATCTTCTAATTGTGAAAATAACTCAATTTCAGCTAAATTTTCACCACCAGTTAATTCTATTTTATAATGCTTATATTTATCAGCCTGATGAATGATGAATGGTCTTGTATATTGTGACCAGGTAAATTCTAAATCACTTCTCGTTTCTATCAATTGCCACTCATTTGCATCATTAGAACCATATACTTTAAAACTATCAGGAGCTTTACCTTCTTTTGCAGAAGTAAGCGTAATCATATCAACGTATTGTGGTTTAGTAAAACTGTAAATCAGTTCAGAACCATCTTTTGTTAATTTTGCACTAGTATCAGATGTGTTATCAAATAAATTTTTAACATCTTCGATATTTTGAGCACTTGCACTATTTAAATATACATCACCAGTAATTCTATCTGTCACATGCACATCTTTTGAGGTCACATCTTCTTCAGGATCAGCTACCTCATTTCCTTTAGTAATTGATGTTGGAACACTATCTTCAGCGCTTCCCCATTTAGAAGGTGTATTAGACATTTCCATTACAATATCCGCACCATTCATCAAATCTTCGTGACGTAAATAGTTTTTATTATAAGTTTCACCATTTAAAGTCATAGATTGAATATAAACATTTTCTTTACTATTACCATTAGCGCGAATTGTAATATCATTACCATTATCTAAATGAATCGTTGTTTTATCAAACAGTGGCGAACCAATCGCATATTCATCACTACCTACAGTTACTGGATAGAAACCTAGAGCACTAAATACATACCATGCTCCCATTCCACCATTATCTTCATCGCCAATCATTCCTTGACCTACTTCACTTCCAATAAAACAACGTTGTAATGAATCACGAATATATTTTTGAGTTTTCCAAGGTTGTCCAGCATAGTTATACATATAAATAATATGATTTGCTGGTTGATTTGATTGATGGTATTGACCCATTTTCACTTCTCGAGCTTCTTTTAACTCTTTATGTCCATAACCAACACCATTAATATCACTGCCCCATCCGTTTATTTCACCTTTTGTTTCAAAAATAGAATCTAATTTTTCAGCAAGTTTATCACGACCTCCATAAAGATTAGCTAATCCCTGACCATCATGTTGAACTGTAACCGCCATGTTATAGGCATTTGTCTCATCATAATTTTCACCCCAATATAACGGATCAAAAATATCGCTTCCATAAAGACTTGGTCCATACCAGTTACCTGAAGCATCTTTACCTTTAAACCACATTTCATCAACATTATCACCTTGTTTATCAAATAAATTAACGTAATTTAAAGAACGATTAGCATAATATGCCGCTTCATCTTCATAACCTAGATCTTCTGCCATTTTAGCAATTCCAAAATCATTGATATAACCTTCCATCGACCATGAAAAACCACAATCTTGTTCTTTTGAAGTATAACCTCTAAATATTGATGTTGTTAGTTGCTTTCTTCCATAATTATCATCTTTTGATACAACTGCACCATTTTTGATCATCGATTTAAATGCATCTTCTTTGTCAAATTCAATTCCTTTTTCCATTGCATCAGCAAAGACAATATCACTACTAGTACCTGACATAAAGTATGTACCTCCAGGTGCTGACCATCTAGGTACCCATTCAACATCTTTATAATGTTGTACTAAACCATTTACTAGCTCACTGCTCATATCTGTTGAAAAAATATTATATGCTGGCCATGCTGCTCTAAAAGTATCCCAAAATCCATTATTGTAATACATTTTACCATCTTTGATTTCTGGTTCAGTATTACTTCCACCATATGGACTTGAATATTGCCATTCTGGATCTTCGTTCGTTCCAACATTTTCACTTAATAAATTTGGATACATAAACATTCTATACATATTAGAATATAATGATACTTTTGATCAAATGTTCCACCCTCAACTTCAATAACATCTAATTTATCATCCCAAGTTTTTAATGCTCGATCATAAATCGTATCAAATGTATCATCACTTGCTATTTCTAATTCTAAATTATGTTTAGCTTGATCAAAACTTATAAAAGATGTTGCTACTTTCATTTCTACTACATCATCTTCAAAAGAAGCCACGCCCTGCTTTCCATCTACAGCTCTAGAATAAGTCATTGGTTTATCAAAAGTACCATAAATATACATTCCTTTCATTCCAATGCCATTACTTGTATCATTAGTAAATGCTTTAAAACTGTTTGTTTCTTCATCATATTCTAAAATTTCTGTATTTGGTTCGTTACTATTTCCATATAAAGAATCAAAAATTACATTTTTATATTTAGCATCCTGCGGAAACGTAAATCTAACTACTGCCCCATGATCAGTTGGTGAAAGCTCCATCTTAGTGTTAGATGCATTAGAACCTTCATCAAATGTAATTCCATAATAATATGCTCTTGCAATTTCATTATCATGTGAAAAAGGAACTTTTCTTTCATCTACTCCAAATGTCCCCGTTTTTGGATCAATCGAAGTATTGACCATAAATTGCCATGTACCACGATCACCAACCCAATAGCTCGCTTCATGACTAACGGTCATATGTTTAAAATAATTATCATTTTCTTGATAAGTATATATCTTTCTTTGTTCTGCATATCCGCGACCATTCACCTGCGTATTTGCCGGTACCCAAAAATTAAAGCTATGTGGTAAAGTAACAGCTGGAACATTTAATCCCCGAGAGAAATCAGGTGAATCATTAGTTCCACGTAATATATTTACATAATCAGCTAAATGCTCATACACAGGATCACTTGCTTGATAAATACGTATATCATCTAAATAACTACGAAATGCTCGATAATCACGATCTTCTGGGAACTGATCATTTTTATCATTATCATAACCAATTAAAACACTATCAACTTTCTTACCTAAAGCAACACTGCCAATATTTCCACTTACATGGTTCCATTGTCTAGTTACCAAAGTTCGACTATCACCTTGTTCCATTGGAGCAAGTACATTTTCGTGATCATCTAAAGCCTTTAAATCACTCAAATATGTACCATCTGTGAATTTTATATCTACTGCCATATGCATCTGAGTATAGTTATAATCATAATCAGCTTCATCAATCAAATCTGGAAAAATCATATATTCCAGCTTTGTATCTTTTGTGACAACAATATTTTGATTACTTAAATCATAAAGTTTATTATATGAATATCCATGTTCTTTTCCATAATGAATTCCACTAACTTCTAATGATTTATCACCACTCCAGCCTACACCCTGGGCTCCGACCCAGGCTGAAATTGGCCCTCCAACGATCTTTGTCGTCATACCTTCTTGTTCATTTTCTTCCAAAAATTCTTCATCACTACCTAAAACAATTTCTGAAAACTGGGTCATTTCCCCATTTCCACGATTTTTTGTAATATCAAGTCGATAATATTGATATTTATTTGTAACCCCAGCTAAATCGAAAGTCTTTCTTTCATATCTATCATTAAAAATAATGTCATTTTGCTCGTCAATAAGATCATATGTTATCCCATCTATTGAACCATATAATTTCCATGACGCTGGATCTCTACTTTCAAAATCATTTGCACTAGCTATCTGATAACGACTAATAGATATTCCCTGACTTAAAGCAAATTTTACCCAAATCGGATTATCTAAGCTAGGCACATTTGCATTTGTTAAAAACTTTGACACCGTCGTTCCATCAAATAGATTATCAACAATTTCGGTTGAATTATGTGGCTTTGAAGCTTCTATTGATCCCAAATCCAAAAACCTCATAATATCACCTTCAAGTGTTGTTTCATCTTGAATTCGATTTACATTTTTACTTCCCTTGTCTTCATCCACTAATGAATTTATAAACTCATCCTGTGAACCTTCAAAACTTTCCTGCCATAAAGTAATTTCTTCATCACTATTAGTAGTTTGACTCTGCGCATATAATCCTGGAAAACTAGTAATAATTGTTGAATATCCCAATACAGCACTAATAAAAATCTTAAATAATCTTCTTTCCATTCTTTCCATATTCTCTCTCCTTAATTATTATCTAATTTTAGTATAATATCATTCATAATTTCTTACAATTTGTAGCTTTCGTAATTATTTTTTCCAAATTTTATAACCTACTATTTTATATAAAAAGACGAATTAAAAAAATATTGAATTTATATCGATTAAAAGCTATATATAAAATCAAAATATGTAAGCATGTTTACATATTCAAATAAAAATATTTTTTATTAAACAAACAACTTTTGAATATCTAATTAAAATAGTTTGGTCGTATATTTTAAAATATTATCTAACAATTAGATCCCTATGCAATAAAATATACTAATAACAAGTAACCAGTATTTAAATTGTTATCAATATATTTATGTATCGATAAAATAAATATGTTATCATATTAATATTCTTTATTATGTTTTTTACAAACAAGATTTGAAAATCAAATAAGAAAATATGATGATAGCAATAAAATTCTGAAAAGTAAAAAGATCTTTATCATAACTAATGTAAAAACAGAAAATATAAATAAAAATTATTAGAGGTGAAATTGTTATATGAAAAAACATATTGCATTATTAAGGGGAATAAACGTAAGCGGGAAAAATAAGATATCTATGTCTGAATTAAAAGCAAATTTTATAGAACTAGGATTTATAAAAGTATCAACATATCTTAATAGTGGTAATGTTATCTTTTTAAGTGATATAGATAATCTAAATGTTCTTACAAATACAATAGAATTAATGATAAAAAATAAATTCAAATTAGATATACCTGTTCTTATTTTTTTACAAAAAGAAATAAAAAATATCTTAGATAATGCTCCCGACTGGTGGGGAAATAAGAATAAAGAGATATATGATAATCTTATTTTTATGTTTCCTTCTTTATCTTATAATGAACTTTTAAATGAAATCGGAAATCCTAAAGAAGAATATGAAAGAGTATATAATTATAAAAATTCTATTTTTTGGTCCTTTAGTCGTAAAAATTATCAAAAAACAAATTGGTGATCAAAAACCGCCACTTCAAATATAAGTGATAAAATTACGATCCGCACAGCAAATACAGTAAAAAAATTAGTTAATATGTAATAAATTACACATTAACTCAATAGAAAAAACATGACGAATCGTCATGTTAACGTAAAACCTCTTTATATAATCGTAATACATTTTTATAAAATACTTTTTCAACTTCTTCAACCGTCAAGCCTGCTTCTAATAATGCTTTTTCTAACAATGGCATCATTGAAGCATCCTTTATCTCAAGATTTTGACTAATTCCATCAAAATCACTTCCTAAACCAATATAATCGATCCCTACTAGATCTTTAATATACAAAATATGTTTTACCATATCTTCTATACACGAACGTGCTCCACCACTAGATGAAGGTCTTAAAAAATCGCCACAAAAATTTATTCCCATAACCCCATTACGTTTAGCTAACTGTCTAATCATGTCATCCGACATATTTCGAGCAACACCACAAACACTACGAGCATTACTATGTGATGCTACAAATGGTTTAGTTGTATATTTTAGAACATCATAAAAACCAGCATCACCTAAATGAGAAACATCAATAATTATCCCTAGACGTTCCATTTCTTTAATATATTCAATTCCAAAATCAGTTAACCCATCATGGTCATTGATACGATACAAATCTTGATATTCTTTTGTACCTGCCAAATTAGGATATCCTATCCCATTAGGATAATTCCAAGTTAAAGTAATCATCCTAACTCCTAAACGATAATAGTTTCGAAGTATCGCTAAATCATTATTTACTACTGCACCTTCTTCAAGGGTTAACATCGCTGACATTATTCCTTTATCATAATTACTAATAATATCATCATAACTAAATACGGGTCTAATTAAATCTTTATACTTATCAATTTCACGATAATATAAATCTATCAATCTTTGAGCTTTTGTTAAAGGATCCAGCGAATCTTTAAGATCTACAAACATCGCAAAATTCTGCAACAAATAATCTCCCGCCAACATTTTTTTTAAATCAATGTTAAAATCATTTTCTAATAAACTACCACCATCATCATATATTTTTAAAATGGTATCACAATGCATATCAACTATTTTCATTTTCTCACCTACTTCATCTTATGCGCATAATATCAAGCTATTCATCATCATTAATTTTATATTTTTAACCCATCTTATAATTCTAATTCTTTTTCTTGATAATCTTTTGTTAAAGATTGATACTTTTTTAACCAATTTACTCCTTCTAAATATTCTTCTTCACTTAAAACTTCATCTAAAATTCCAAAATGTACTAGTGAGCAAACATCATAAATACTTTGCCATAAAGCATCAAATTTATTGTCACTAGCCTTAATATCACTTTGTTCACTTTCTTCATAAGCAACTAATTTATGAGCTAATTTAGTTGCCTTCTCTATTTCTGAATTTGTCATATTCATCCTCCTTGACATTTCTATATCGAAATTATATCATTATTTTAATAAAAGGAGTCAAAAACATGAAAACTATTTCTATTTTTCAAATACAAGATATTAATAACTTATTAAAACAAAAAAATTATGATTATATTTTAAAACTTAAAGATACTTGTGGCAGTCAAAGTCTTTTCTTACAATGTACAGGCAACGATGCTGATATCAATGAACTATGCAGTATCATCAATGAATTTTTAAAAAATGAATATTTAGAAGTAGCACCTGGTATTATCAATCCTTATAATCTTATTCTTAAATAACATTATTCTAATCAAAAAATGGAGCCCAAAAAGCTCCATTTTTTTAAACACTTTCTCTTTTCAAATAGATATAAATACCTAAAAATACTATTCCTGATAACAAACACATTTGAACAATTGAATCAATACTCATATTATCTCCTGTTTCAGGCAGTATTAGTAAATCATCATATATTTCAATTCTTTGAATATCTCCTGTATCATCAACAGTAAATTCAATACTTTGAGCTACCTGATATCCATCAGGCGCAATTGTTTCTGTCAAAGTATAAGTCTCTCCTACATATAGACCTTTGATCATATGTGCCTCTTCACCAGAAATCCAGCTGTCTACGATATTCCCTTCTTCATCACTCACCTGTAGATGCGCTCCTGGTAATTCTTTTGATGTTGTGATATCTAATTTAGAAATCTCG
>BAHP02000024.1 GCA_000508865.1 Clostridiales bacterium VE202-01 | reverse complement strand
GTTCTTAAGACTAAGTTTCCAATTGCTTCTGTTAAGTTATTTAACGCTTTGTTAACATCACTTTCTAAAGCATTTTCATCATTCATGACATCTCTAGCTGCATCTAAGGCTTCTTTAAATGCTGTCCATGAATCAGTCGTATAATTTCCTTCTTCATATTTTTCAGCTTCATTGATCAAGGCTTCTAAAGCGCTCTTATCACCTTTTACAAATTCCAACATATGAATTGCATTAGCTAAACGATAGAAAGCACTGTCAACTGTAGTTTGGTCAGCACCAGTGTCTACTAAAACATCTGCTGCTTCTTGTAAAGCGGCTTCAAATTCAGCTGCTACAGCTGGTACGACATTATCCAATGCCCCTTGAGCTTTTAATGTATTTGCAGTATCTACCGCTATTTGTAATGCTGTTTTATCTGTATCAAGCTCAGCTTTAAAAGTGATATCTGCAAAGAACATATTATGATCTGATAATCTATTATCAATCATTTGTACTACTTCAATATCAATATTTTTTGATACGATTATATTATCTACACAATTTACATTCATTGTAGCATCTACACCATTAAATGTATCGAAGAAAATATCATTCATACCATTAGCTATATTATAGTTATCACCAAAGATTTCAGCAAATTCTTCTCGATATTGATCTGCATTGAAATCCCCTACAACAATTCGATATGATAATGGATCAGCATCCATCGCTGCTTTTAATGTCTTCATTTGTTGATGACGTAGTTCTGTATCTTCATAAGATAAATGAGTATTATAGAAAGCAACTTTATGTCCAGCTAATTCCACAACACTGCGTTGATAGATACGTTGTTCATTACCAGCACTTTCCAACATAGCTGATGATCCATCATTTAATGGTGATTTTGATACTGTACCAATACCATATTCACCACCAGCATAGTCAATAGCTTTACTGAAGAAAATATTACCATAGACATCACCTTTGAACCCTGCAAGCATATCATAGTTATTTCTACTTGTATACTTATCAACTTCCTGGATACCTGCTATATCAACATCATATTTTTCTAATTGTTCACGAATTTTGTCAACATCAGGATTTTTATTTGCAGCGATATTATATGAACCAATTCTGACTTTACCTTCTTCTTTTGTCATAAATGAATCATAGGCTTCATCTAAAGCTGCATGATTTTCATCTTTTAATGTATAATCATCAGCTTTAGCCTTAACATCATCAATAACTTCTTGTAATGCTGTCATTTTTGCTTCAGTATTGATTGATCCTGTTAATAATTTTTCTAATTCTGAAATACGATCATAAACTGCTGATGTATCTGTATCAGCTACATCTTTTAAACTAATTCTATCGATCCAATAACTTGCTTCTGGACGTTCGTTATTGAATAAATATATCTTACCGATATTTGAAGGAGCGGCAGCCGAACTACGATAACCATAATTTTCAGCAAATGCAACTTCCTCACCACCTGGCACTGTTACATACGCACTATAAGTACCTTCTTTTAAATTAACTTCAATTCTAATATGATATTTAACATTTTGCTCATATTTAACTGTACTTTGAACATAACCTTTATTACCATTATAAGCACCAAAAGTACCTTGGTACATACGGATAATAACCGGAACTTGTCCATAAGCTGTATAATTTGAACCACTATTACCAAGTCCTACAGCAGTATTTGTTTGATCTGGTGCAAGAGTTGTCACCATATCAAATTCTACATCAACTAAATATGTTGTACTTGGTCCAATTTCTCTATTTGCTGAAACTGCTCCGGCACTGTTAGGTGCTTTTGCAATCAAAGCATCACTTGCTGGCTTCAATTCTGTTTCTAATGGTCCGTAAACTTCAAATTCATAAATACTTCCACTATACCATTGTCCATTTCCAGTATGACGCCATCTTTGTTTTTGAATATATTTTACATAACGAGCTTCAACTGCATCAAAATTGATAACCTCATCAATTTCAGGTCCATTATTAGCCGTTGTTTCATCTTTAACATAAACTGTTGTAAATTCTACACCATCTTCAGAAACTTGAATTTCATATTTATCAACAGCTGATTCATAGCGAATATTGATTTCATCGATAACTCTTGTTTCTTCTAAATCTACTAATAACCATTGTTCATCTTTATCTTTAGCAAATGAAACACGTGATTCTTTACTTACAAGACCATCAACTGCTTTATCAGCAGTAAAACGTCCATCATTTACTTCTAATCCTGATACTGAAACAGGTCTATTTAATGCATAGTTTTCTGATTTATATCCTAAAATATCAGCAATTTCTTCTGTTGTCATTGCCTTATTATACACAGATATACTTGACAATGTTCCTGTTGCATTTTCAAATACTTTTTCAACTGGAAGAACAAACGTTGAGCTTTGTTGTGTTTTTCCTGCAATCGTTGTATTTGTTAACTTACCATTTCCAATCTTCTTTCCGTTAATATACAATGTCAAATCTTTGTTATTGCAAGCTAAAACTAAATCAATATCTTTATCTGCTTCTAAAGTATAATCAAATGTAAATGAATATTGATCACGTGAATAACCAAGTTTTCCATTCATATCAGCAAAGAATGTTCCATCTTTACCAGTAAATAAAGTTGTATTTTCAGTAACTTCACTTAAATTAAATTTCATAAATACAGTATAAGGATAACCTATACTATCCATTGGTAATGATAAATATCCATCACCATTAAAAATAACTTGTCCATCATTTACTTGTCCATTGACAATAGTTCCATCATAACCATTTCCACTTAAATCTGTTACAATATCACTTACATCTTCAAAATCATAAGATACTAATTGATCTGTTTTACTTTCTACATATCTTCCTGGATTTGCGTTAGGAACTTTATTTTGTAAAGCATCAATTCTTTCTCTAAATTGTTCATATGTTTGATCTGCTTCATCTTCTCCATACCAGGTTTTTTCAGCTACGATTGAAACAGCATCTTTTATACGATCATAAATATCGAACCATGAAAATCCCGTTTTAAATGATGTCATATCATTCCATAAAGCAAATTCAGCCCCTTTTGTTTGTGGATGCGCTACTGGCACGATTGCTTCACCAGAAGGATTTCTTCCAGATTTAAAGTTATTGACCTCAAATTCTTCATATAATCTTTCTGTATCGATACGATCTGGATATCCAGCATTTGCAGCAGGAACAATGTATAACCATCCACCATATGTATTAATTATATCATATCCAGCATCATATGTTTCTTGAACATCAGCCCAATATGGAGCCCATAAGTTCATAGTTGCTTCATTAGTTACTGGAGTTGTTCCGTTAAATCCATTTTTACCTAATGAGGCCCATACACGACTTTCATAGCCTTTACTATTAACATATTTAATAAGCTCATCAGTCCATTTACGCATTTGTTCACCATATGCTTTATCGTATTCATCTGTACCGATATGGAATTTATCGCTTTGAATAACTGGATCATCACCATCCAAATATTCATCAAATAAATTTTTAATAATCGCTATATTAGCATTGTAGGCCTCTTCCGTTGTAATATCCAAATAGCCTGCTTTATTAGCTAACATCTGGACTCCAGGAATATCTCTAAATGCTTCAGAATGATATGGTGTATCAATTTCAGTGATAATATCAATACCATAATTTTTCATATCTTTTTGATATTGTTTGTATTCTTCTTTTGTATAATACCCATCAGATGCTACGATTGATGGATAAACTTCACTTTCTAAACGGAAAGCACTATACCCAGATTGTCCCCAGTAATCATTAATATGAATATGTGCTTCATTTAACTTATACCATGACATATAAACTGTCATTTCTTCTAAGTATTCTAAAGGAATATACATTCTTCCTACATCAATCATACCTGCTCGTACTTCATATTGAGGATAATCTCTCGCAAGTCCTTTAGGAGCAGTGTTATTATTTTGATAAAGAATTTGTGTAATAGAAGCACCACCATAAATCATCCCTTTATAAGTAGGAGCTTCGATCGTTACATAATTAGCAATATCTAAATAATATCCTTCTTCTCCCAATTCATCAATAGTACTACCAGTTTTTAACACAATATCTCCAGTTTGTGGTTGCCCACTTACAACTTCGATATCACGTCCTAACATATCTTTAAAATATGTCTGGATCATCTTAGCGCTATCTAACCATTCATCATCTAAAACAACGATACGAGAAGTAGCTGTTAACTGATAATCTCCTGTTGCTCCTTTCCATTCTCTAAGACCTGGAACAACATTTGGTTTTTCATTGTCTTGTTGTTCAACATCATATTTTCCATTAACAACAAATGCAATATCATCTGATAAGGCAGTATCTGTTTCATCATCAACATTTTCAACCTTATACATGATATTAACTGGCATATCAACTAATGGTTGCGTAACTTTTCCAGTTTTTGAAACAACTTGTTCATTATCTGTCCCATATAATGAAATTTTATATCCATCTGGTACTGATGGTATAACAAGTGATTGTCCATCATCTGACAATACTGGCGTTTCTTTTTCGATTTCATCAATAATACTTCCAGCATTGTAAACTTGTTGAGAATAAACCTCTAATTCATAAATAGAATATCCATATCTTGCAGTTTTTGGTGTTTGACACAAAATACGAATATATCTAGCTGTAAACACTTCAAAGTCTTTATGTTCTTGCATTCCTGCATCATTAGCACCTGATACTAAAACATCAAAGAAGTTTTCACCATCTAAAGATCCTTGAATTGTATACTTTGTAGCCGTTGCTGCTTCCCAATTGATATTAATTTGAGAAATTGGATACTCTTCTAATAAATCAACCATCATCCATTGCTCAAAATTAGAATCCCATTGTTCTGCAGGTGTCCCAGTTCCTAGTCTTTTTGTTGACCATCTTGATTCATTACTAACAATTCCATCAACAGCTTTTGATGCATCCCAACTTGAACCAGGATATACACTTGATTCTGTTGCCGGCTTGTTTAAAGCAAGATTTTCAGCATTCGATGCATATGCTGGTGAAATTTGGATCAACCCAATAACCATCAAACATGATAACAAAAAGCTTACTAGTTTTTTACCTTTCATTTTCCTCCATCCTTTCATTAATTTTGCATCAGCACACAATGTAAGCGCTTAATTAATTTTACTCACTATCTTTATCTTTGTCAATAATCGCCCTAAAAAAGACAAATTAAATACTAATTTTTGCCATTATTAATAATTAACCATATATTAATTTAAAAATTTAATCTTTTTAAATCAAAATATCAAAGCTTTTTCTAACTAACTTAAGATAAAAAACATCATACTTATACCTCTTTTAACTCACATTTCCTATATTGATTCCTTTATAAATTATTAGAATTCTTTAATCTATTTTATATAACAAAAAAACAAGACCTACACCGTAAGTCTTGTTTTAAATTATTTTTTATCTATATCTTCTTTTTCTATTTCCATAGAACGCTAGAGTTGCAATTGCAAGTCCTGCAAGTGGATATAATAAGTTTGTTGTATCGCCTGTATCTATTGCAGCAGTTGTATCTCCTGATTTAACTACTTCTAATCCATTGATACTAGCCATTAAGTTTTCATAGGCTGCATCTACACCAGCTTGATCAATATCACCATTAGTTAAAGCTGCTTGAGCTTCTTCTAATGCTTCCATCATCACTGACCATGTTTCAGCACTGTAATTTGCCACGTTCAATGATTGAGCTCGATTAATTAAGTCTTGTAATAGATCCTTATTTGGAATTAATCTTAAGTCTAAGTATGCTCTAATCAATGCTTCATATGCGGCATCTACTTCCGTTTGTGCTGCATCTGGATTATCCAATACAACTTTAGCATTTGCCATTGGTTCTGTTAATCCAGCTACACTAGCTTCTGTATATAGACTCTTATCTAAACCATTTACTTTATCATATAATGCTTGTAATTTTGATTTATCAGCACTTAATACTAAGTTTGAGATTGCCTCTGTTAAGTTATTTAACGCTTCATTAACATCACTTTCTAAGGCATTTTCATCAGCCATTACATCTTTTGCTGCATCTAAAGCTTCTTTAAATGCTGCCCATGAATCAGTTGTATAATTTCCTTCTTCATATTTTTCAGCTACATCGATCAAAGCTTCTAGATCAGTCTTATCACCTTTTACAAATTCTAACATGTGAATTGCTGTTGATAAACGTGTAAATGATGCATCAATTGTTACTTGACTAGCATTAGTATCAGCTAAAATAGTTTGAGCTTCTTCTAAAGCTGCATTAAATTCATCAACTACCGCTGGTACAACATTATCTAAAGCTCCTTGAGCTTTTAAAATATTTGCTGTATCTACAGCTATTTGTAATGCTGCTTTATTTGTTTTCGCTGGTTCAACTTCAACTAATGCATCTTTTGCACTAGCTAAAGCATCTTTTGCTGCACTTACTTCTTCAGCAGTTGTAGCATTTACTGCTACCAATTTTGCATTTGCAAGCGCATCAGCAAATACTTGATAAGATTCAGCAGTATATAAATCTGCATCAACTTTATTTGCTTCACTAATTGCGCTATTAAGTTCAGCAACATTAATTAAAGCTGCTTTTAATGAATTATATTGAGCTGTTAATAATTCTAAAGCATTTTCAGAAGCTGAATCCATTACTTCTACTTTTGCTAAAAGTGAAGCTAAAGAATCAGCAGTTACTTTTGAGTAATCAGCTAAATTAATTGATTTAGCATCATCAAGAATCATTGCTTTTACTTCGGCGATCTTTTCAGCTGTTGCTGCCGTATCATCTCTAGCAACATCGATTTCTACAGCTGCAGCAAAATTATTACCATTATGAGTAGATAACGCTGTCAATCTAATACCATATGCTGTATACATTTGATCTAGTTGGATAACATTTTCTTTAGTTTCACTTGAGAAAGTACCTTCTTTAATTACTGTATAATTTCCATCAGCATCTTTAATTTCTAATCTATAATCTTTAATTGATCCGTTAGAAGACGCTCCACGTCCAGTATATAAGAATTTATCAAATGTTTCAGCACCACCAAAATCAACTGCAATCCAGTGATTATCTGTACATGTTTCTAAACCATGATAATTAGTATGCCACCATGAATTTAAATTCCCATCAATAGCAGCCATTGCATTAGCATCACCAGTAGAACCAGTTTCTTCTGAACATGCCG
>BAHP02000025.1 GCA_000508865.1 Clostridiales bacterium VE202-01 | reverse complement strand
ATAAATGCTACCTCATTAATATATCATCATTTCAAACAAAGGTCAACACTTTTTTTGTTTTTCTACCCTTTATTTAATCTAATCGATATCTCATGATTTAGGCAAGATTTATACTAACATAATTTTAGTTATTAATCAATATGAAAATTACTTTTTTCCTCATTATTTTCACATATTAATGTAAGCGTTATCTTTTATTATTAAATTAATCCTTTTTTCTACTCATATATGTTAAAATAAAATTAAGAAGTTCATTTAAAGAAAGGTGGTTATTTTAATGAGAACTTATCATGCAAATGAAATCGGTAACGTAGCTGTTTTAGGGCATTCTGGTTGTGGTAAAACAAGTATTGTTGAAGCTATGGCTTACCGGAGCGGTCTAATTAACCGTATTGGCAACGTTAATGATGGAAATACATTAAGTGATTATAGTATTGAAGAAATCAATCGTAAATCATCTGTCAATCTATCTGTTGTCCCTATCGAATGGAACAATTGCAAAATCAACTTGATCGATGTTCCTGGTATTTTTGACTTTACAGGCGAATGCGAATCTGCCTTGAGTGTATGTGAATCTGCTTTAATTGTTGTTCCATCATCTTCAGGTATCAACGCTGGAACTAAACAGGCTATGTATAAAGCCAAAGATAAAGCAAAAATCATTTATATCAACGGATTAGATAACCCTAATAGTGATTATACAACTAAATTACAGCAATTAAAAGATACTTATGGTAAAGCTATTGCTCCTATTCAGGTTCCTATCATGAATAATAATAAAATGATCGGTTATGTTAATGTTGCAAAAATGGAAGGTCGTATTTTTGAAGGAACACAGACAAAACCGGTGGATATTCCCGAGGAATTATTGGATGAGATCCAGCCAATCAAAGATATGATCGATGAGGCAGTAGCAAATACTAGCGATGAATTATTAGAAAAATATATTAATGAAGAACCATTTACAAAAGAAGAAATTTCCTTAGCTTTACGAAAAGGTGTTATTGAAAAAACTTTGATTCCAGTCTTATGCGGAACTGATCAAATTGGAATTCAAATCATTTTAAATTCGATGGTAGCTTTCTTCAGCGCTGCTGGAGATATGACTAATTCTTTGATCGTTAATAATATTGATAAAAATGAAGAGGAAATTATTGGCTATGATGAAAGTTTACCTGCCAGCATCTTTATTTTCAAAACAGTTGCAGACCCTTTTGTTGGACGTACATCTTTATTTAAAGTTGTTACCGGAACTATATATAGCGGAACTTCTCTATATAATGTCAAAAGAAAAGAAGTTGAACGAATCGCTAAACTATACCAGCCTTGCGGTAAAGAATTAATTGAAGTTGACTGTTTACACGCTGGCGATATCGGAGTAGTAACAAAGCTAAATGCTTCAAAAACAAATGATACTTTATGTATTGCTGGATATCAAATCATCGTACCAGAAATAAAATTTTCAACACCTTACTATGGTAAAGCAATCGTTCCAATCGGTAAAAGCAACGAAGAAAAAATCACTAACGCTATCAATAAACTATTAGAGGAAGATCCGACTTTACAATTTAAATCAAATGCAGAAACTAAACAGCAGTGCATTTATGGTGTTGGTGACATTCATTTAGATATTTTATTAACAAAACTAAAAAACAAATTCAAAGTTGAAGCAACTCTTGAAGATATCAAGATTCCTTATCGCGAAACAATAAAAAAGAGCATTACCCAAAGAACAAGATTCAAAAAACAATCAGGTGGTCATGGTCAATTCGGTGAAGTTGAAATTACATTTGAACCTACTTATGACTATAGCAAAGCATATGTATTTGAAGAAAAAATATTTGGTGGTGCTGTTCCAAAATCATATCTCCCTGCTGTCGAAAAAGGATTGATCGAAAGTGTCAAAAGTGGTGTTTTAGCAGGATATCCAGTACTTGGAATCAAAGCTACTTTGATAGATGGTTCTTATCATAATGTCGACTCATCAGAAATGGCTTTTAAAACAGCTACTTCAATGTGTTTTAAAGAAGCTATTCCTAAAGCTAGTCCAGCATTACTTGAGCCATATATGAAAATGAAAGTTGTTGTTGACGAACAATATACAGGCGATATAATGAGTAATTTCAATACCAAACGAGCTCGTGTAATCGGTAGTGATGTCTTAGATGACGGTTTAATTAAAATCGTTGCTGAAGCGCCTATGAATGAAGTTATGAACTATGCTGTTGATTTACGTTCTATAACTCAAGGTCAAGGTATCTTTGAAATGGAATTTTTAGATTATGAGTTTGCCCCTGATAATATCACAAAAAGAATTATCAACAAATAAGATAACGAGAGATATTTAAATCTTTATTTCTCTCTTTATAAGGAAGATTTTAAATTATTGATCCATCAATAAAATAAATTCTTCCTTTTTATATTTCAACCGACCAATATTATATAATTACTTTATTAATTATTAAAATATTATCTTCAACCTTTCATTACCATTACCTATATTTTACACAAAATAAAAAATACTTTTCTTTAATTTAGTATCTAAAAGTGTTATTATAGAAGCATATATAGGAGGAAAAAATAATGAATGTACTTGTTTGTGGTGGAGCAGGCTATATTGGAAGTCATATTTGTGTTGAATTATTAAATGCTGATTACAATGTAATAGTAATTGATGATTTTTCTAATTCAAAACCTGAAGTTTTGGGATATATTAAAGAAATCACTGGAAAAGAAGTAAAATTCTATGAATTTAATATATTAGATGAAGCTAAAACTGAAGCAGTTTTTAAAGAAAATAAAATAGATGCGGTTATTCATTGTGCTGCGTTTAAAGCTGTTGGTGAATCAGTAGAAAAACCTATAGAGTATTATACAAACAATTTAACTACGACATTGATTGTCAGCAAGATGATGAAAAAATATCACGTTAATCAAATCGTCTTTTCATCAAGCGCTACAGTATATGGAGATCCCGAAGTTGTTCCAATAACTGAGGATTGCAAATTAGGAGACACTACTAATCCATATGGTACAAGTAAAGCAATGATGGAAAGAATATTAACAGATGTACAACATGCTTGTCCTGAAATGTCAGTAACTTTATTACGTTACTTTAACCCTATCGGAGCTCATGAATCAGGATTAATTGGTGAAGATCCTAAAGGTATTCCAAACAATTTAATGCCTTATATCATGAAAGTAGCAACAGGTGAACTAGAATGTCTTGGTGTTTTCGGTGATGATTACGATACTCCTGACGGTACAGGTGTTCGTGATTATATTCATGTAGTAGACTTAGCCAAAGGACATGTTAAAGCGATTGAACGTTATCGTAAACCAGGCGTTCATATTTGTAATCTTGGTACCGGAACTGGTTATAGTGTACTTGATTTAGTAAAAACATTTGAAAAAGTAAACAATGTAAAAGTAAATTATAAAATAAAAGATCGTCGTCCTGGAGATATTGCAATTTGTTATGCCGACCCTTCTCGAGCTAAAGAAGAATTAGACTGGGTGGCTACAAAAGGAATTGAAGATATGTGCCGCGATACTTGGAACTATGCTTTAAAACATAAATAATTTACTAACAAAACATACCAGAAGCAAAATATTGCTTCTGGTTTTTATTTTTATATAATGTTTTAAACAAAACGCAAAAATAAAAAGCATTTTTTTAGTATTTTTAACACGATCAACAATAAAAAAGATTATGTGATTAATCGATATCCTTTTTTAAATATTGTTTTTAGACAATTTTTTTGGTATTATATAAAAGTACTGTTATGGAGGCTAATCATGGAAAAAGTAAAAAAATTATGGAAAGAAATTAGCATCTTTGGAATTGTAATCGTAGTTTTTCTTGGGTTATTCGTTTATCGAAAAATTACTCACGTTGAATTTACAACAATCACTCAAAGTGCACTTGTAGAAAAAGTAGAAGATAAAGATAGTTTTGTAGTAGTAATCGGGAATAATAGCGATAGTGCAACATTATCTTATCAAGATACAATGACTACATATTTAGAAAAACACCGTGGTAAATCTTTATACTATGTTGATATCTCTAGCGATAGTGATTACACTACCTGGTTAGAAGAAAAGCTTGACATCACAGATGGAACAGTGCCTCAAACAATAGTATATAAAGATGGCAAGGTATCTAAAAATAAAACAGGAGCATTATCATATTATCGACTTGCTCAATTATTTAAATAAAAATCAGCTAATGCTGATTTTTATTTTATATATAAACGTTCTACTCTTTTTGATATTAAACAAATTATTTCATAAGGGATCGTTTCCAAATCTTTAGCCATACTAGCGAGACTAATATGTTCACCAAAAATTTCAACTTTATCTCCCGCTTTTACCCTTTCATCAACTCTTACCATTGTCTGATCCATACATACTCTTCCTACGATTTCAAAATAAGAATCATTGATATAGACTTTTCGCCCCTGATTTTTTCTAATTAATCCATCAGCATAACCAATTGGCAAAGTAGCAATAAATTCATCCTGTTTAGCAGTATAAGTTAAACCATAACCAATTCGTTCACCAGCTTTGACTTTTTTTACCATTGAAACTTTTGAAAACAAAGACATCACTTGTTTATATTCATTCGATTCATCTCCAGCAGGATCAACTCCATACATCACGATTCCAATTCTTCCTAAATTAGAACCATTATCTTGATGATATATCATTGCCGCACTATTACAACAATGTATATACTTAAATTCAGTTGGATCGATCAAATCATAAAACATTTCCTGCTGCTGTTTGAAAGCCTCCATTTCCCCATCAGCTGTAGCATAATGAGTAAAAATTCCTTCTAAAATAAATTTATCATGATCGATCGTTTTCAACAACTCATCTAACTCATCTTTGCTTGTCAAACCAATACGATGCATTCCGGTATCTAACTTAATATGAATCTTTAACGGCTGATCATCAATCAATGTTTGTAAATGATGCATGTAATCTAAAGAAATCATTGTTAAAGAAATATCATAACTAATTGCTAATTCAATTTCTTCTTTAGTAGTCGGAACAGCACCCAATATCAAAATTCCTTTTTTTTATCCCTAATTCGCGAAGTTCAATCGCTTCTGGTAATGTCGCTACAGCAAACATTTCAATATAATCAATATCCTTTATATAACTAGCAACTTCCTTATATCCATGACCATAAGCATCCGCCTTGATCACAGCCATTAAAGGACGTTTAAACTTTTTATAAGTCAGCTCTATATTTTCTTTTAAGTACTTTAAATTAATAACAGCATATGTATCACGATGTAAACTCATACAAACCCTCCATACTGTCTTAGTATAATCCAAACATTATAATATTTCAATTAACTCTTAAATAATTTTAATAATTATGTAGATAGAGGCTAAGCCCCTATTTCAAACTAGATGTTTGCATACTACTAATAACACTTACCATTTCTTCCTTACTCAAATCTTCTGAATATAACTTACATAAAATTCCTGATTTCATCATTGTTAATTGTCCTTCATTATAAAACGCCACACCATCAACAAGATCAATAACTTCACCACTAATTTCTTCAATATTGATCTCATCAGTTGCTACTACTGGTGTTTCAATAACTGTAAAATTCTTATCTCCAGTAAATTTTAAAATGTGATTAACGGTACCATCAATCGTAGATACTTTTTCACTATTTAAAGAACTTCCCATCAAAGCAATCGGATATAGAGGCAATTCACTTGATACATTTGAATATTCACTTGTACTTTTTTCAAGAACTTTTTTCTCATCAAAACTATCTTTACTTAATTTAACCTCCGTTTTAAAATCTGTGAAATTTGCAGTTATAATTTCGGTATCATCTTTATCTAACACAGTAACTTGTTTAGGCACCAATTCTTTATCAAAAATCATTTCTTGGCTAGTTATTCTCGAATCGTTAGGATAAGTAACATCACATTTTACCTGATAACCTGTTTTTATTTTTTCTACTTCGCCTTTTTCTAATAATTCAATCAAAGATTGATAAATATATGGTTTAGGGGAATTATTAGGCCATTCACTTTGAAATTTAAAAATTTGATTTAATGTTGGTGTTAACACAAATACGCCATCAAGATTCTTTACAATAATTTGTGATTGATTTAACGATTTATCATAAAGTTCTACTTTATAATACTCATCCTTCTTTTCTTTAAAATAGCTTACATTGACCAAATAACTTTTCAATTCATCATTTTCTACCATTTCCATATTACATGTAAGTGTATATTTATCATAAGCTTTTACTTTTTCAACGGTCTTATCTAAAGAGCTATCTTTAAATTTAAAAAATATTAGTGATGCCACAACTAATGCAATAGCAACTGCAATTCCAATATATATTTTTTTCAAAATTACACCCCCATTAATAAATATGTTTAAATTTTAATATTATGTATAAAGTTATTTATCTTGGATACACTTTAATAAGGAGGATGAAAATAATGAATATAATACAAAAAATTTCCTTAATACTAACAATTATTGGTGCACTAAATTGGGGGTTGATTGGTTTATTCAATTTCAACCTAGTAGATTCGTTATTTGGTGTTGATAGTTTTTTATCAATGTTGATCTATATATTAGTAGGTATTGCTGGTATTATCAACATCATGTTATTATTTGTAGATTTAGATACAAAATAAAGAGCAGTTTCCTACTCTTCAATAATAAATGGGGTCATTTCTCCATTTTTTTATTTATTTTTACTCTGTTTTTAACCATTTTTAACATTGGAATATCGTGGACAGAATCTGAATAAGCATATGAATTTTCATAATCGATTACTAGATTCAATTGTTTAATAACCCTATTTAATCGAACTACTTTTTCTTCATTTTTACAATTCTTACCAATCATTTTACTAGTATATTTACCATTAACAACTTCTGTTTTAGTTCCTAAAATACCATCAACTGGTAAGTCACAAAAACGAAGATATCCTTCAATCGAAGCTGAACAAATATAGACTTTATAACCTTCACGCTTTTTATTTTTCAATTCCGCAATAACATTTGAATAATATTTAGGAACTAGACACGTTTGATAAAACTCATTGATTTCATCATCATTTAAATGATCCATAGGAAATAGCCACGATGATTTAACTGTCTGAAACTTTACAATTCCTATTAAATACAAAGGAAATAAAACTACGATCTTTAACAATCTAAAAACAGCCAAAGGATGTTTTTTGATATAATATTTCAATAACGCTTTACCAGAATCACCATGAATTAATGTATCATCAAAATCAAAAAAAGCAAACTTCTGTTTCATCAAGCAATCTCCAATGCAATTTCCATCATTGCCGTAAAACTTTTTTCACGTTCTTCAGCACTAGTTTGTTCGTTAGATACTAATGAATCAGAAACAGTCAATAAAGTTAGCGCCTTTTTATTTAAATATGCAGCTGTCGCAAACAATGCATAAGACTCCATTTCAACACCTAAACAACCCATCGACGCCCACTTATCTGCCGTTTTCTGATCAGCATGATAAAAGATATCTGATGATAAAATATTTCCCACGTGATAATTAACATCTTTTTCTTTAGCTTTATTTACTGCATTTTCTAATAACCCATAATCACTTATCGCACTATAAGTACCTGGCAATTCATATTGGTGAGCAAAATTTGAATCCGTACAGCAACCTTGAACAATAATAATATCACGTAATCGCACTGCCTCTTTAAAAGAACCACATGATCCAATCCTAATAATATTCTCTACACCATAATGGCTAAATAATTCATAACTGTAAATCCCAATTGATGGCATTCCCATCCCAGAGCCCATAATAGAAACTTTTTTCCCCTTATATGTCCCTGTATATCCAAACATATTTCTAACACTATTAAACTGTTTTACATCTTGTAAATAGGTTTTTGCTAAAAACTTTGCCCTAAGCGGATCACCTGGCATCAAAACAGTTTTTGCAATTTCACCCATTAAAGCTTGATTATGCGGTGTAGCCATTGTTATTCCTCCTTGATTTTACCATCTTTAAAATAATAATATGTTTCACTACCCTCAGGTTCATTCAATTTCTTACCATTTACAGCCAAAATCAGATTATCTAAAAACTTCTCAGCATCGTCAGCTCCTAATTGAGCATAATAACCATCCAGCACTAAAAAAGGGCCGAAACCATAATCATCTTGATCAAAATCAATAATTTTATCAACAATTTCATCATATGCAGTTTTAACTTCTTCAACACTTTCGCGATCGTCCATATCATACTTGATTATTTTCATATGTTCACCAAACTCTTCTTCAACTAGTGGCAAAACATTATTAGTAACATATTCACAATTTGAGCATCCTTCAACATAAAAATATTTTAATGTGTATGTTTCAGTATATACATTTTTTTCCTTTTTCTGACACCCAACAAAACTAAAACATAATATCATAACAATAAACAACTTAACTATTTTTTTCATATTCCACCTCTTGCTTTATTATAAACCAAAAATCCATAAAAGTATACTAATCATTATTAAGTCCCAAATATAACACTTTTATCACAAAAAAAGGAAATAGCTATTTCAAACTATTTCCCTTTTAAAATCATTAGTCTTCTTTCTTTTTCTTAGTTCCATAGAACGCTAGAGCAGCAATTGCTAGTCCTGCAAGTGGATATAACATATTTGTCGTATCTCCAGTAGCTACACTTGCTGTTGTATCACCAGCTTTTACTGGATTACTTGCTTCAATCATTTCTAATCCAGCCATTGCTTTCGTT
>BAHP02000026.1 GCA_000508865.1 Clostridiales bacterium VE202-01 | reverse complement strand
GAAATAAAATGACCTGTTCCTAAATCAATAATAAATTCTGCTGGTGCTGCGCCACCGTCCCAAAAGGCACCTGTAGCACCATCTGTTATAACTGCTCCATTAGTGCCAGCACTTACTTCAACCGGCTTATTTAATGCAACATTGGAAATTTCATTTTCATGATTTCCTACATTATCTACTGCATATATTTCAATTTCAGAAACAGCAGGCCAAATAGTTGTCCCTTCAAGTCTTTCTGTAATCGTTACTTTGATATCATCTGTTTTTACTGGTATATCAAAAACAAATTCTGTATCATAGGTATTTGTTTCTTCATTTAGATTTAATCCTTCATAAAATTCTATATATTCTTTTGTAACATTATCTAAATAAGAAAGCGTAAAACGAATTTTTTGGTTAACATCTCTTTGCTTTTCAAAATAAATTTTAACACTGTTAACATCATAAATCCCATCTAATTTAATTCCAGCACTAGCTGGACATGATGAACTAGCAGCAATCCAAAGATTACTAGTATTCCCGTCATTTAAAAAACTTGCTGGATTATTTTCTGAGTCAGCATAAGCTATACCATATTTTGCTACATTTTCTAACTCTTCAGCAAAGACACTCGTGCCCATTTTAAAACAGCAGCTGATAGCAAGTAAAAAACTCAAAAAATATAATCCTATACATTTTAATTTAATTCTTATTTTTTTCATAATCTTCTCCTTTCGCATCATATTATTTATCTAAATGCCAAAAAATAATAATTAAGACCTCCTCTCTATTTTTTGTTTAGGCATTGTAAATCCACGTATATTTTCCTTTTAAAACGTACTAAAATATTTTAGTTTATTATAATAATATAATTAGTAACTACCACAAATAGATATGAAAATATCATCAAATATATAATTTTATTACGAAAAACCTAAAGATATGCTATTGAAATATTATGTTTATTATTTTTACGATCATGTGTATCATAAACACTGCTTAAAATAATGTAATTACTATCAAAAATATGATAATATTATCTTTATTTATTTATAGAAATCAAATATTTAAATTAATAATAGCAAATTTATAATTTATATTTATATTATATCGTAAAAAAATAGTAAAATAATACAACTTATAGCAAAATAATACACATAAACTCATACTTATTTAAATTTATAAACATAAATATATATTTATCTTTTCTAAAAACTAAATAAGTACCAATTTGCCAACTCAGTTTTATACAACAGTACAATTATTATTCCCACTACAAGAAATAACCCAAAAGCGATATGCTCGCCTATTTTCACTTTATCTCTAAATAATAGATATCCAGCATATATTCCTCCGATAATAAATGCAATAAAAACAGCAAAAATATTACCTTTCCAGCCTAAGAGCATTCCTGAAACAGTTACTAATTGAATATCCCCAAAGCCAAAACTATCAGGAATAATTAAATTAATCATAATCATCGGTATGCTTATACATAACATTCCTGCTAAAAGATCACCAGGATTCATTTGCATGATCAACTGATAAACAATTATTAATATAAACAAAAATAAAATTGTAGATAAATAAATATTCATTGTTTGCTGATCAATAACTGCAATTACAACTAATCCCATTATAATAAAAAACACAATTATCATTTCTACTGTCAATTTCAACTGTTGAAAACACAAAATCAATAATAAACCTCCCAAACATTCAAATAAAAAATGATTTTTGGATATTCGTTCATTGCAATAACGGCATTTTCCTTTCAAAAAAAGATAACTAATCAATGGCAATAAATCATACCAATGAAGAGTATGATGACACTTTTCACAATAACTCCTTCCTTTTAAAATTGAAATATTTTTAGGCAAGCGGTAAATTACAGCATTTGCAAAACTAGCTACACAACTCCCTACAACAAATAAATAAAAATAAATTAATTTCAAGACTTTTTCCTCCCTTTAAAATTATTAACTTATTATTATTTACTCCATAATTTTTTCAATTACTTCTAAATTTTCTATAAAAAAATAGTAATTCAAAATATTACATTTCAAATTACTATCATCTAAGATAAATTGTTTAATTACATAAATAATTTTTCCCATAATCCAAATAAAAATATAAAAATCACGATCAATGGTAAAATCCAACTAACATAAAATCTAGCTCTTTCAGGAAAACTCAAACCTTCACCTGCATTAGCTTCAGTTATAAAATTCTTCCATCCCCAACCTGATTTTCGTGTACAAAAGAATAAAAATACTAATGATCCTAGTGGCATAATTACATTAGAAACTAAAAAGTCTAATAAATCCAACACCGCACTTCCTGCTCCTAAAGGCTGAAATCCAGATAAAATACTAAATCCAATGGCACATGGAATACTACCAATAACAATAATAATAAAATTTAAAATAACACTCTTTTTTCTTGACCATTGAAATAGATCGATCGTAAAAGAAACAATATTTTCAAAAACAGCAATGATCGTTGATAATGCCGCAAAATTCATAAAAACAAAAAATAATGTTCCCCAAATTTGTCCACCATCCATGGCATTAAAAATATTTGGTAATGTAACAAATACTAAACCAGGTCCACTACCAGCATCAACGTTAAATGACATACATGCTGGAAATATGATCAATCCTGCCATAACTGCTACAAAAGTATCTAATATCAACACTCTTAAGCCTTCACCAGTCAATGAATGTTTCTTATCGATATAACTACCAAAAATAGCCATACCACCCATACCGATACTCAAAGTAAAAAATGCTTGACCCATAGCTCCATAAATAGCATTAAAGATTCCATTTTCTTTTAAAACATTAAAATCCGGGATTAAATAAAACTCGACACCTTTCATAGCATCATCTAAACTTAATGATTTTACAACTAATAAAATCATTACACCAAGCAATAATCCCATCATTACCTTAGTTACTTTTTCAACACCGCGCTGTAATCCAACAGCACAGATCCCACAGCCAATAATAACGATCAATATCATCCAAAAAACACTAGCAGCTGGATCTGCTTGTAAAGTTGTAAAAACATTACCTACTTCATTTGGTGACAAACCAATAAAATCTCCTTTTAACATTTTTACAAAATAAGCTAGCATCCACCCTGCAATAGTCGTATAAAACATTACTAATAAATAATTTCCTGCCATGGCAACATATGAAAATAAATGCCATTTTTGTCCCTTTTTCTCTAACACGTGAAAGCTTTGTGCAACACTTTTCTGAGATCCCCGACCAACTGAATATTCCATAACAATAATTGGCAGGCCTAAAATAATTAAAAAGAACAAATAAACTAATACAAATGCTCCTCCACCATATTTACCTACCATATATGGAAATCGCCAAATATTTCCTAAACCAATTGCACAACCCGCGGATAATAAAATAAATCCTAAACGTGAAGATAATTTTTCTCTTTTCATAAATTGTCTCCTTCTTAATTGGTAACTTTATTGTAAAGGATATTATTACTACCGTCAATCAATAAGAAAAAAATGTATCGAAATAAACACATTTAGCATAAATCAACTTTTATTTAAGTAATATCAATAATTCCATTTCATAATAAATCAAAACTAAACTATTTTTATCAAAATCATGTATTATTGATTGCAAAAATTTAAGGATACTAAATATAAGTATCCTTGCTATACAAAATTTGAGCATTCATCTTAAATCGATTAAATTAAAATTAATAAAAAATATACTTCTTAATCCTTAGTTCTAATATCATCAATACTATAAATATCTTCAAATAAAATCTTTATATCATTTTCTAAGATAAGCAATCGTTTATAATCGTTAATTTTTATAACTCTATTACAACCGGTTATATAAGCACCACCGGTTTTTTTATGATCCTGTTGAAAATAAGTAATAGTTATTTCTGGATGTTCTTCAATATATTCTTTGATATAGTTTAGCTGATTATTAATAATAACTATTTGGCTTTCATCTAAATCTAATTTCTGATCAACAAGTCTAGCAGTTTCTTTCACAGCTTCGCTATGCCCTGTTAAAGCTGCAAATGGTGAAAATTGAGCAGCTCGCTCATTCATTGTCATTTTTGGATGAATTTTTGATACATGATGAGGAAGATCGATAATATCACTATAATCTTTTTTTATCATGCTTTATGTCCCCCTATTTGCTTATTTCTATCTATAGTCGTTGCATCTTCTTCAAGATCCATCCCTTTTAAAACACTATTTTTCCCAAATCTCTTTTTAATTTTTATAATAGCTTTTTGCAATTGCTGTTCTTCCTCGAGTTTTACTTTTTCTTTTTCTATTTTTTCTTTATTAATATCAGAATATGAAAAAATATCTAACTGTTCATGAAATTCTTTATTTTCAACAGATTTACTATCAACAAGATGATTTGCTGAAATATTTATTCTTCTTATAAGTAAACTACTATCAATAATACGATCATATAACTTTAAAACAGCTTCTGTTATTAACTTCGTCGATGAAGTTGGAAACTTTAAATTAGCAGTTCCATGCCCATGTTTAGGTAATTTTCTACCATAGCGATCATTCCCAATTTCACCACGATATGATTCTTTTGTAAGATTTTTAATATCATAGCCAACAGTTAAAACAATTTGATCCGTAACTAGATTTTTATCTACTAAATCTAAAGCTAGCAAATCAATCATTTCTTTAACGACCAGCCTTGCTCTATCATAAGTGTACGGTTCATGTAAGACCTGACCAGAGCCGATACTTTTATCTTGCGGTTTATAAGCTTTAACATCTTTAATAGTACATGATTCATAACCCCAGGCATGATCAATTAGTAATTCAGCATTGACACCAAACATTTTATACAATAATTCTTCATTATAATAATCTTTTTCATCACCTAATGAACATCTTGCAATATCGCCCATAGTATATAATTGTTCCTTTTCCAACCTTTGGGCATAGCCTTTACCAACTCGCCAAAAATCAGTAATTGGTCGATGATTCCATAATAATTTTCGATAAGACATCTCATCAAGTTCAGCAATTCTTACTCCATCTTTATCAGGCATCGTATGTTTAGCTACAATATCCATAGCCACTTTACATAAATACATATTAGTTCCTATACCAGCAGTAGCTGTAATACCTGTTGTTATCAAAACATCTTTAATAATTGTTTTTGCTAATTCATGGGCTGTCATTTTATATGTTTTTAAATAACTTGTTGCATCGATAAAAACTTCGTCAATAGAATAAACATGAATATCTTCTGGAGCAATATATTTTAAATAAACATCATAAATTTTGGTACTATATTCAATGTAATATGCCATTCTTGGTACTGCTGCTATAAAGGATACTAAAAGATTAGGATCTTGTTTTAATTTTTCATCATCAAATGATTTAGCAGTTAGTTTTCTTCTAACTTTTCTTTGTCTTTGATAATTAACTTCTTTAACTTTTTGAATGACTTCAAAAGTCTAGCACGTCCTGAAATGCCATAAGCTTTTAATGAAGGAGAAACAGCAAGACAAATCGTTTTTTCTGTTCGACTAGCATCAGCGACAACAAGATTTGTTGTTAAAGGATTTAAGTGGCGCTCAACACATTCAACTGATGCATAAAATGATTTTAAATCAATTGCAATATAAATACGATCATCCATCATTTATATCCTCCTTCCTTAATTTATTTATATTTTAACAATAATCAATAGTCTTTTCATTATTAAAAATAACATATATTTTACTCAAATCTATATTTTCTATATTCTTTAAATACCTCATCACGATATGCTTTACTAACAGGAATGATGATATTATTTTCTAAAAACACCTGTTTATCATCAATGCCTTTAATATACTTAACATTTATCATATAAAATAAATGACATCTAACAAAATTATACTTTTTTAATTCCGTATTAATTAAAGAAAAATTGTTTTTTTTCTTATATTTTTTATTATCTTTTGTATAGTAATAAGCATGATTCAATCTTAATTTTATATACATAACATCAGTTATCTTGCCTAATTTATTATCAATTATAATTTCTGATCTTTTCCCTTCATTTTTTTGCTTAAGTTCTTTTATACATTTTGCTAGATCATCCTCTAAATCCATTTTTGTGATATAGTATACAGGATATTTAATATAAACAAAGTAGTCAAATCCATCATATGGCGAAATAAAAACAACATCTAATTTATCATCTTCCTGATCACGATATTCATTAATAAGAGCAACACCATCTTTACCATTTAATTCCATAGCTAAAAAAAAGAATTTCTATGTCGTTATTAACTAAAAATTCATAATCAAAATCCGTTAATATTTTTATCTTATTACTATCATAATATCTTAATAATTTATGTTTCAAAATAGTTGCAAATTGATAATCATCATCAATTACTAGAATCAAAAAAATTCATCCTTTCTTTTATTTCAAAAAAATAAAATTATACTCAACTATATTTTTAACAAATCAAATATAATTATCCTAAAACTTTGAATTTTTTGATTATTCTACGATAATATTATAGATATTAAAAAACTTTTTATATTTATTCATTGATTTCTACTACTGCAACAAATATATTTATCAATATCAAAAAATCAATAACAAGGTAGCAAAGAATATTGATTTTCATCTGCTGATTGTAAATAGCTATCATTAAGATGTTGGCACTTTTAGCATAAACTTATTAAATAATAATTTGCTCAAATTCAAACAAAAAGACTTAGAACTTAATCATTTCATTAATTCTAAGTCTTTTATATTTATTTAAAACGAAAATAATTGATTTTTTCGTGAATATACTAAGTTTGATGCATAGTTTTTGCATAAACGTGCATAATTATACCTAATTAGCATTACCCTAAATAAAATACATGATTACATTTTCATTATTATTTCAAGTTTTAATAACACGTAAACAAACTATTTTATCTAACAAGAAATAACATATTCCTATAAACTGGAATTTGTTATTTTTCTTTCATTTTGTCAAATTCAGCTACTCTTTGTTCATTAATTTTCACAATTTCTTCGCCAGAAATCATATTTTTATTAAATACCAAATCATAATCTGGATTTTTAGGCTTATATTGATTAACTCCATAAGCAATACTATTTTCTGGAATATCTTTTGTAATAATTGCTCCTGCCCCAATTACAGTATTTTTTCCTATGACAATAGGTCCTAATACTTTCGCTCCATCTGCAATTATAACGTTCTCATCAATAATTGGACTCCCCACATTTTCCCATTCATTATTTAGTTTGTTATATTTCATATTTGAGCCAATTGTAACATTTTGATAGATTGCTACATTCTTGCAAATTTTTGCAGCTACGATTGTACAACCTCTTGCATGATGAGCAAAAAGAACACTTTTATCCATATCTTGGCAATGAATTTCACATCCATAACGATATTCCAATAATTCTGATGCTTTTCGCTGTTTTTCTTTATCTTCTGAAAAACAATTTATCTTTAATAATTCTTCAAATGACATATTTTCCATTATTTTACCTCCTTCATCAACTCGATAAATTCTAATTTATTATTAATTTTATTCCATTGAATTTAATATTTCTATTCTTTTCCTTATCGCTGTATTCGTTATATCACATTTTTGTATATCATATCCATGCATTGTTTTTTAGTTTCAGATAATGATACATCAACTCCACTATTTAATAATTTATTAGCAAATTCTATTCCCTCATCATGCAAACAATCAAATTCTGCTACTTCAATATATGTTGGTGGAATTTCACTTAAGCCTTGCCTTTCATTAGGAGAAATATATTCCCTATTACCTAAATAATATCTCCATTTTTTTATTTAATTTTGCATTCCACATCGGCGTATCAGTATATTTATTCATAGATAATGTCATCATTCTTTTATCTAATACAGGATAAATAAGCATTTGATAATATGGTTTTATTATATTTTCTTGGATCGTTTTTAAAGTAACGTCGACTGCTAAACATCCACCTGCCAAATCTCCTGCAACAATAATTTTATTTATAACAATTTTTAAATAATCAGCATTTTCTATAATCCATTTATATGCACTAAAACAATCATTCAAGGGAATTGGATATTTATATTTAGGTGCAAGGCAATAATCTATATATATGACTTTGCAATGACACTTATCGGCAAATATTGAACAAAGATGATAATGACTAGCATATCCTTTAAAAACAAATCCTCCGCCATAAATATATAAAATCATTTTATCAGTTTTTATATTTATAGGATTGAAAATATATAAATCAATATTTTTTTATCATCCGTTTTTATTTTTTTCGTATGATTTTTACATCTCCACTACTTTTTAACAACTTTGGGGTTATACCCAATATTAAAGAAGACATGGGAAATATCAACTTATTAAATGGAGGTGAAAAATGGGCAAATAATCCAAATTCTTTACTTATATTATATTTTTTCATAATTATCCTATCCCCATCAATTTCCATTTATCTTTCTTTGAACAATTTCATCATATCAATTAATAAATATATTGTCTTTACACAAATTTGCTTTATATATATGACAGCCAAACCGCGCAAAGTATATATAAAAAAGCCCATTTATAGCCAATAACATCCTCCAAAATATGATGACATCCACGATAAATAGGTATTTTAAAGTTCGGTAAAATAATTGAAAAAACTTCGACAAAATCAATTTTTTCAATAACATCAAAACCATGTATTAAATTTGGTGGAGCAAACGGACCTTATGTCGAACACCTCCACTTTGATAATAACAATATATATATTACATATTCTTAAATTCTTGAATTCTTTCTAATTCATATTGCATTAAATCTTTAATCATATAAACAAAAGATTCTTCGTCATAATTAGCAATATATTGAAAATAAGCATCTCTTTTATCAATAGGTATAACAATAGGTGGTAAATTATTTTTTAATAATTCATAATTGATTAATAATCTTCCTGTTCTCCCATTTCCATCTTCAAAAGGATGAATATGTTCAAATTCAATATGAAAATAAGCTATTTTCTTAAAAATATCTTCTTTACTTTGAATTGGGAAATGATTATAGTTATCAATAAAATACATCATCTTTATCGGCACTTCACTACTTTTAGGCGGAATTTCTTGCGCACCTCTTATCATGACATTGACTTTTCTATATCCTGAAGTATCTTTTATATTTTTATTGATTATCTCATTTAATTTAATAATATCCAAAGATATTAGATCCTTATTTAATATCATACTATTTAACATATAATTTAAAGCATATTTATGATTAATAGCTTCATATATTTCTCGAGGTTGTGCATTGATTTTAAAAGAATTATCATTAAAAATAATCGCATAAGTTTCTGCATATGAAAGAGTACTACCTTCTATCGAATTTGTGTGATAAGTACTTCTTGTAATAAAATCTTCAAAATAATTTTGATTTATTTTTATAAAATCTAAATAATCCATATGCCTACCTCTTTCTCGTTTTATTTAAAACGCTTTTCATATAAATATAAAAAGCGTGCATCTTTTTAATGGTGGAGGTGAGGGGAATCGAACCCCTGTCCAAGCACAATCCCTCCAAAGCGTCTACAGTTTATCCCATTGAATAAATTTAATTAGGCTACAATCAATGGGCAATTTTCCACCTAACGAGCTTATTAAATTTTCGAAATATCTATCTAAGCTATAGATATCCTTATCCTATGGGTTTATGATACCAGCTATCTAGCTATAGGCACACTAAACAGTGGCAGCTTTCATGTCTATGTCGACTAAGCGAAAGCGTAATTAGTTTGTCTGTTTCCAGTTATTTTTTGGTGCATTTTACGAATGCCTTCGACTGCAGCTAAGGTCAGACATATACCTGTCGAACCCAGGACACCCCCAAATCAATAATTCTTTAAAGCTCTTTGAATTTCTCTTTTTGAATCTCTTTCTTTTAAATCTTGACGTTTATCATAAAGTTTTTTACCACGAGCAAGCCCGATTTCTAATTTAACTTTACTACCCGTATTAAAGTATAACTTAGTTGGTACAACTGTCAAGCCCCCCTCTTTTAATTTATTAGAGATTTTTAAAATCTCTTTTTTATGTAAAAGAAGTTTTCTAGTTCTTCTAGGCTCATGATTAAAGCGATTCCCATGGCTATAAGGAGAAATATGCATGTTTTCAACATAAGCTTCATTATCTTTGATCCGGACAAAAGCATCTTTTAAATTAACATTTCCTAAACGAACAGATTTTATTTCTGTTCCTTTTAGTTCAATTCCTGCTTCATATGTATCCAAAATAAAATAATCATGATATGCTTTTTTGTTGTTTGAAATGATCTTCATGCCTATTCCTCCTTCTTATTTAATGATGTTTACGTTTTTTACTTCGAGATTTATAAAAATCATTTCTTTTGTAGCGTGACTTTTCATGTCTTCCTTTATGTCTTGATTGACTTTTTTTTCTTTTTATCATCTCGACGTGTATTCATTATAACAGTTTTTCTTGTCTTTTTGTTGGATTTCATGCCAACAATTTCAAAATCTATTGATTTATCTACTTTCGAAGCACTTATTACTCTTACTTTTACATGATCAGACATTTTAAACACTTTTCCCGTTCTTTGTCCAATATAACGAAGATTTTTTTCATCAAAGAAATAAAAATCATCAGTTAGATCACTAACATGAACTAAACCATCAATAGTATTATCAAGCTCGACAAAAAAACCAAAATTAGTAACTGAACTTATAATTCCCTCAAACTCTTCACCTATGTGCTTTTCCATATATTCAGCAATTTTCATATCATCAACTTCACGTTCAATATCAATAGCTTCACGTTCTCGATTAGAACTTTGAAGAGCAATTTCCGGCATTATTTCCTGATAATGTCTAATCGTTTGATCATCCAGACGTTTTTCAAACAAATACTTTCTAATTAAACGATGCACGATCAAATCTGGATAACGTCTAATTGGTGATGTAAAGTGGGTATAAAACTCATCGGCTAACCCAAAATGTCCTAAACACTGTTCGTCGTAACGCGCTTTTTGCATACAGCGTAACAATAGAGTTGAAATAATCGTATGTTCCGGCGTTTCTTTACTTGCTTCAATAATACTGCTTAATTCATTAGGATAAACATTTTCCAATGATCCTTTGATCGTATATCCCATAATTTTAGCTATTGTGCTAAATTGTTGCAGTTTTTTAGTTTTGGGCTGTTCATGGACCCGATAAATAAATGGCAGTTCTAACCATTTAAAATGCTCAGCAACGGTTTCATTTGCTAATAACATAAATTCTTCAATGATCCGATCACTAGCCCCGCGTTGTCTTAAAACCACATCTGTCGTTTCACCTTTACTATTTACAACAACTTTAGCTTCTTTAACATCAAAATCAATGGCTCCACGTTTAGCTTTTTTCTCTTGTAAAATCAAAGCCAGTTCCTGCATTAAGAAAAATAAATCTTTAACATGATCATATTGTAATTGTAATGCTTGATCACCATCTAATATCTTATTAACGTTTGTATATGTCATTCTTTCCGTAGAATTAATTATTCCCGGCACGATTTCATGGTCGACAACTTCACCACGATGATTAATTTCCATAAAACATGAAATTGTAAAACGATCGACACTAGGATTTAAAGAACAAATTCCATTTGAGAGCTTATGAGGTAACATCGGGATAACCCGATCAGCTAAATATATCGACGTTCCGCGGGCAAAAGCTTCCTTATCCAGTGCAGTTCCTTCTTCTACATAATATGACACATCGGCAATATGTACTCCTAAATAATAATTGCCATTAGCTAATTTCTTTAGCGAAATAGCATCATCTAAATCTTTAGCATCATCACCATCAATCGTAACGATCGTTTCATTACGAAGGTCAATACGATTACTTTTATCAATCTCATCTAAAGTATCAGGAATGTTTTCTATTTGTTGATAAACTGCTTTATTAAATTCTACAGGCGTATCATGTTCATAAACAATCGATAAAATATCAATTCCTGGATCATTTTTATGACCGATTATTTTTACAACATCGCCTTTTAAAATTGGTTTATAAACTTTAATTTCAACTAGTACTTTGTGACCTAAAACCGCACCATGTAAATGAGCATGATCAACAAAAATAGGTTTATCAAACTTAGGATCATTTACATCTACATAATAATCCCGTTTACCTTTTTTTATTTCCCCAACTAATCTAGTTTGACCTCGTTTTATGACTCGAATCACTTTACCTTCCGGTCTTTCAAGATCAGTATATTTATTAATTTCTACTAATACAGTATCTCTATTAAAAGCATCCTTCAATGCATCTGGAGCAATAAAAATATCTTTTTCTTGATCATCAACAGCTACAAAACCATAACCTTTTTTGTTGATCGTAAGTGTCCCTAAAACCATTCCAAATTGATTTGGCAAATAGTAATGATTATATTTATTTCTTATTACTTTTCCCGCTTCTTCTAATTCGTTCATTATCTTAACTAATTTAACAAAATTTTCACTAGAAAAACAATCTAATCTTTTAGCTAACAAATCAATCGAGCGATCCATATAATCATCATCACTTAACAATGTTAAGATCTCATCTTTCATTGATCCACCTCCTTAAACAAAAATAAAAATAGGACCAATAGTCCTATTATTATGACATTCTAATAATAATGGCAATAATGAAGAATGCAATTGCTAGCCCTGTCGTAACTCTTGTCATTACCAAATCCGCTCCACGATCTTTTTGTTGAGCAAATAAGTTTGAACTTTGACCAGTTAAGGCATTAACAATCCCATCAGATTTACCACTCTGTAATAGACATAATATAATAAGTGCTATTGATATTATTACTAATAAGACATTTAAAATGGTGTCAAACATAATATACCTCCTAATTGATATTTTGATACATCGCTAAAACATAATAACATAATATTTTTAAAATTTCAATGATTTAGTCAATACTTTGACTAATAGTATTAAATTTTCATCTCTAATATCTCAACTTCTAAATTATTATACATAGAAACAGCAATTTTATTAAATCCTAAAGCTTTCCAAAATGCCATTCCTTTTTCATTGTTCTTTATACAAGCCAATTGCACTAAACAACATTTTTTTTGATATTTATCAATAAAATGTTCAATAATCATTTTACCAAATTTCTTTCTTTGATAATCTTCATCTACTAAAAACAAGCCAATCCAAAGACATTTATCATCATGTTTCATTGAAAAGCGATATCCTAACTGAAAATCTATCAAAGCAATCATCTTATCTTTAAAATACACTTTATAAATATAATGATTACTTTCATCAAAGCCTTCTGGAAGTTTCATATCATTTAAAAGATAATCTCTAGTTGGGATAACATTCTCTAATAAATAATATTGCTTTTGCTTCAAATGAAACTGACACAATTCATCATCAACCTCAAAAATTCGTTTATAATTAAGCATTGTCAACCCCCACAACATAAAAACGATCATTATCTAAAACCAAAACAATATTTGCACTATTTGACAACCCTTCAACCTCACGATTAAACTCTAAAGAAATAAGTACATTATAATACTCATTATCCTCCAATCCTTCAATAACAACTTTAGATGGCGAAAAAGAAATAATTTCATAATCCTCTACTTCTAATTTCGGATATTCTTCTTTATATGTATAAAAAGATTTCAACGCAAATGAATTAAACTCACTTTGTAATTTAGGATAAATATAATCCAATCCCCCAACCTGATTATCCTCTTTACCCTTCAAAGTAAAATAATCAACGGCAAAATACGCTGCAGCCAGCTGACATTCATCATTTAAAAGTTTACTTTGATAAGCTTTATCTAATCTTACATAAATATCATTCAGCAACTCACTAGATCCAGTTTTAAGATATGGTGTAACTCGCTGCTCTTTAATAATAGGTTTTTCTTGATTTAAATGAATATACGTTACACTACCACCAATAATTAATAACAAGCAGCTAATCATGACCAGCTGATCAATAACGGCTCTCTTTTTAGATCTTTTAGATCTATAGCGTTCCAATATCTTGATCTTTGGTAAATGATCACTCTGCACAAAAATATTAATTATAGTAAGCAAAGGTTTATATTTACGACTGACCATGTTTGTCATTTCTACAAACAATTCAAAAATAAGCATTAAAATAATAAACATAATCGTTCCTAAAGTTGGATCGTATAAATATATGTATGATGTTAACGAAAATAAGAATGTTACCCCATAAAGTACAATTACACTTTTACGATGTCCCAGCTTTAATTTAAACATTAAATTATGATGCAAATGTGCTTTATCAGCCTCACTAAACTTTTTATGATGCACTTTTCTACGAATAATCGCAATTAAAGTATCCATGATTGGAACCATTAATACAACTATCGGAGCTCCCAATGTAAAAAAAGTAGAGACATTATAACCAAACCCCAGCAAAGAGATAACAGAGATCATAAAACCAATATACAAAGCACCACAATCTCCTAAAAAAACCTTAGCTGGATGAAAATTATAAAATAAAAATCCCATGATCGAACCTGCTAAAACTAATGAAAGTGATGCAATATCAGTTCTGCCACTAGTCAATGATGTCATTGATATAGTAAATAAAACAATGATTGAGATCCCTGATGATAAACCATCAAGACCATCGATTAAATTGATGGCATTGGTTATCCCAACGATCCATAAAACTGTAATCATTCCGGGAATTATCGGTACCCAGTTTTCAGGTACAAAATCAAAGCCTTTTAAATAAATATTTCCATATCCAATCACAATTAAAGCCGCAGCTAGTTCAACTATTAATTTAGTTTTTGGTGACAAATCATGAACATCATCCAAAAGCCCAACAAAAAAAACTAAAAATCCTGCAATTAAAATTGCATTTATTTGTGGATCAGTTTTTAAAAAAATAACCGCACCTATTAAAGAGCTGATATAAATTGCATAACCGCCAATACGTGGAACCTCGATTTTATGAACAGTTCGTTTATTTTTATGTGCTACGATTCCTAATTTTTTTCCCACCTTAATAACTATAGGAATTAACAAAGCAGAAATCATCATTGTAACAACAAAAGACATTATTAAACTAGGTTTCATCTTATCACTTCCTATCTCTTGTATATTATCAATTATTTTACCCTAAAATACAAGATAAATAAATCATTTAGTCTGATATTGTTGTTCAAGCATCTAAAAAAACGCTCCCGTCATTTAACAAGAGCGTCTTAAATAATCCAAATAAAAAATATTTTTATTGACCTTTTTTTACTGGGGAATATATTTCTGTTACAAGTTCACTTTCTTTTGAAACACACGAAGGGTCTGTTACATATACTTCAAAAAGTGCGTCTCGATACACATATCCCTCATCTTCCATCCATTTTCGATGTTTAGCATATATAGATGGTAAATTTGAATATGAACCCTGTAAAACTGTTTTCAAACATAATCCCGGACAAAATTCTCTAGTATCAATAGTTTTTTCTTTTACAGGAATTGCAAACTCGGTATCTAAACCAAGTGCCCCAAATTCTGCATCATGAAATAGTACCATCGGCGGGGCAAAAACATTTAAATTATTGGTTTGGATCCGCTTCAACAATTCGCCAAAACAACTACTATACGCTTCAACAAATTCATCTTCACGAACTATTTTACGAATCGAAATAAGATCCATCTCTGGTACTTCAACCAATTCGATATCAAAATCTTCTAAATACGACATAATTGACCTCCCTTGTTGTAAACATAGCATATCTTCATTTAATCTCTCTAAAATAGTATTAGATTTATCTATTTGTTCTTTAACTTCTTTTTTCTTTCTTGCAAGCGCTGCATAAAGCTTCTCGTTTTGTAATTTGCCTAAATTAAGAATTACTTTGATTTCTTCCAAAGAAAAATTATAAGATTTTAAACGTTCAATAAATAACATCGTTTCCAATTGATCAATAGAATAATATCTATAGCCATTTTCCGGACTGATCTTATCAGGCAAAAGCAACCCAATTTTTGCATAGTATCGAAGCGTTTTTGTTGAAACTTTGCATATATTTGAAAATTCCCCAATAGTCAGCATAGTCATTCCTCCTTTCAAACATCTTTAACACTACTGTACACCTTGACCTAACGGTAAAGTCAATACGATTTTAAAATTATTTATTTTTAAAAAAAACATGAGATTTTCATCTCATGTATTATTTTACATAATGTGTATTTTCTAACATAACCCCACAACCATTAGCAACACAATTTAATGCATCATCAGCTACAAATACAGGTACTCCTAATTCATTTTCTAATAAACGATCAAGTCCGCTTAATAAAGCTCCGCCACCTGTTAAGAAAATTCCTCTAGATACAATATCAGCTGCTAATTCTGGTGGTGTTTGTTCTAGGACATGTTTTGTTTCTCTTACAATAGTTTGACAAGTCTCTCTTAGAGCTAATTCTGTTTCATCAGCAGTAATTGTAATTGTATGAGGTAATCCTGTTACTAAATCACGACCTCTTACTTCGAAGATTTCTTCACTGATTCCTTTGATTGCTGTACCAATTTGCATTTTAATTTGTTCAGCAGTACGATCACCAATCAATAATTTATATTTATCTTTTACAAATTTAATAATATCTTCATCCATAACATCACCAGCAATTTTAAGTGAACTACTAGTAACAATATCACCTAAAGACAATACCGCAATATCAGTAGTTCCACCACCAATATCAATTACCATGTTACCTGTAGGTTTTGAAATTTCTAATCCAGCTCCAACTGCTGCCACTTTAGGTTCTTCTTCAATGAAGACACGTTTAGCACCACATCTTTCAGCAACATCTTTAATTGCACTTTTTTCAATTGATGTAATATTTGATGGGCAACAAATTAGAATTGTTGGTCTTGAAAAAATTCCTTTTAAATTTAATTTATTAATAAAATGAGTAATTAAGATTTCAGTAATTCTAAAATCCGCAATAACTCCATCTTTTAAAGGACGAATCGCTTTTACTCTTCCAGGTGTTTTACCTAACATATCTTTAGCTTCTTGGCCAACAGCTAAAGGTTTTTTTGTTTCATCATCTATCGCTACTACAGAAGGTTCATTTACAACGATACCTTCACCCTTGACATAAATTAAAATATTTGCTGTACCTAAGTCGATACCTATTTCTTTTGATAATGCCATCATTAGTCCTCCTTATTTTTCTTAACTATTGTACCATGATTTTTGATATTTACAAGGTAAAAAACAAAATAAAACCAAATAGCAATAATTTTTTTATTATTGCCATTTGGTTGATTATACCGCTATTTTTGTGACTTCTTGATCAAAATAAGATTCCGGATTCAAAGCTTGATTATCTTTTTCTAAAATAAAGTGCAAGTGATTCTTTAATTCCGATTCATAAACATTTTCACCACTGACCCCAATTTTGTCACCTTGCTTAATAACCGTATCCTTTTCAACACTAACTTCACTCAATGACTGATATGTGGTACTAAAGCCATTTTCATTAGTTACAGTTACAATCCAACCAAGTAAAGCATCATTATCTTTTTTAGTTACCGTACCTGAACATGCCGCCTTAACTTCAAACGTCTTTCCATCTTTAGAAAAATCTACTCCCAAGTTAGGTCGATATACTCCTTCAAAATACACTAATGCTTTTTCTAATTCTGTATCACTTAAGGATGCATCATAAAATTTTTTTACAATCGTTACATCATCATCAACAGGTTTGATCAATTTCTCTGTTGCTACAGTTGGCTGATCTTCTTCACTTTTATCTTCTTCTTTATTATCTTCTACTTTTACAACAGCAGTATCTTTAAACGGCTGATATTGATTCATAACCAGCTGAACTATCCCAACACCAGCTAAAAACAGCATTACTACCACACTAAATACTAAAACACGTCGATTACGTTTCATAAATAATTTCATTATTTCACCTCATTTGTAGTGTTTCCACTAAAATAAGGTTTATACTAATTATTTACAATTTCGATACCTGTATAATAATGATTCAAAATCTCTTTATAATTTGAGCCTTCTAAAGCCATTCCTTGAGCACCATACTGACTCATTCCAACTCCATGGCCGCTTCCTTTAGTTGTAAAAACATAATTATTGTTGACATATTCAATCGTAAAACAGCTTGAAGACAGTCCCAATATTTCTCTGACCTGCCGACCACTGTAATTTTTACCATCAACACTTAAAGTAGCTACACGACCACTTTTTTTATATGCAATTATATTAAAATTCAAATCTTGACAATTAAATTTTTCTTTTAGTTCCTGTTTTGTAAATGTAGTTTGTCTTGTATTTTTAGGATCGATCGTTAAATCCCAATGACTATCAACACTTCTTAGATAAGGTAAGGGACTAGATTCAAAATAATCTTCTACATTTTCAGTATAGCCATTACTAGAAGAAAAAAATAACGCCGAAATATATTCGCCCTGATATTTCATTACTTCATTATCAGTTTCTTTAATTGCCTCACTAATTTTTTGGTGATACTCATTATACTTATCACCCCAATTTTTTTTCATCTCATCTTCACTTAAATAAACTTGACTATTAACAGTATTATCGACACTTAAATTTCGATTATAACAAAAGTTCGACTAGCTACAACTTGTGCCTTCAATGCTTCCAATTCAAAATTAGCAGGCATTTCACCAGCAACAACGCCTAAAAGATAGTCATCTAAATCCACATAATTAACATTGTCATCAATTGTTACTGCTACTTTTACAGCTTCCTCTTTTTTACCCTGAATCACTTCTTCTTTAACCTGATAATAATTCATTGATAAAAAAATGATTCCTACCAATACAACAATTCCTAATTTTACACTTATCTCTTTCATATAATTACCTCACATAATTATATGTACAGTTATTTAAAATATGTTAAAAATGAATTGTCGCAAACTCCAAAATAAAAGAACCCAATAAATATCCCAAAGCTAATGATGCAATCAAAAAGAACAAATAAAATTCACGTAATTTAGCTTTTCTAATTACATTATCAAAATTAAAACAACTTAGCCCCCACATCGAAAGCATGACCGAAATAACATATACAAAAGCTTTAATAATTTGATAAGACATTAATATCACCTCGACTATTATAAATTTAAATACTATTTTATCACTTAGTATATCATAGTTCTAGTCATTATACACTTTACTAATTTAGAGCTTAAGATCAATAACTAAAACTATAAACATTTTTTCATCAAAAATGCATAGACTGTATTAGATATAAAAAGCTTTGACTTCTTATAGTCAAAGCCAAACATCTACTTATATCGTAAAGAAAGGAACGTAAAATTATATGGATACTTCACTTATAGAAACTTTGATTTATAATCAGCTTTATCTTGCAGCTATATACGATTTGATCTTAACTATCGCTCCAGATGAAATCACAAAAATCAGACTTCACAATTTTTCAGCTGATTGCAAAAATAATGCTATTTATCTTGATCATTTTTACCAAGATATAAATACTACCAGTTTTTTCCCACTTATTGAAAAGCCTGTATTTCATGGTAATTTTCAAGAATCAATATTATGGCTATTAAACTATATCGAAAATTCATATCGAATGTTTCACATCAATTCTCATAACAGTAAATTTCCCAATAACCAAACTACATTATTAAAATATATAGCCGGAAATCTAATTAATCAAAGTATCGGTCTTATTCATATATCACTAACAAAATAATTATTAGTGATATTTTTTTATAAAATAAAAAATCCAGAAATTGATTCTGGACTAATTTACAATTGGTGACCTGTACGGGATTCGAACCCGTGAATGCATGCGTGAAAGGCATGTGAGTTAACCGTTTCTCCAACAGGCCATGGCGCTTGAAGTAGGACTCGAACCTACGACCGATCGGTTAACAGCCGATTGCTCTACCAACTGAGCTATTCAAGCAATGGAGCGGGTGATGGGAATCGAACCCACGTAGTCAGCTTGGAAGGCTGAAGTTCTACCATTGAACTACACCCGCATTTTCTTCTTAGCAGCACCCCTAACGACTACTGCTCGTCTATAATAACATTTAATATTAACTATTGCAAGTCTTTTTTTAATTTTTTTTACATTTTTTCTACAATTCAAAACATTAAAAGAAAAAACACTAATATAATGATACGATCCTCCTTAATAAACTGTATTTTTATACTATCTACTAATTTAGATCATATCATAATCGTGTTTTATTCATTTTCTTCTACTTGATCACCATTACTAGAAGGATTTTCATCTTCTGGTAAATCATCAGTTGATTCATTAGTCGATTCATCTGTTTTATTTTCATCAGAACTCTGATCATCATCTTTATTTACATCTTTTTTTGTTTCATCACTTTCTTTTGAATCACTATTTTCTCTTGAATTATTATTTTCTTTTTTTGTATTATCAATCTGTTCTTGAAGATCATCTATTTGATTTTGTTGATCCTGATAATATTCATATGCAAAATATGCACCTACACAACCACCAGTAATAATTACTAAAATCAATAAAAATAATAATACCGTTGAAAAAACAGAACGTCCTTCTTTTTCTTTTTTTTACTTTCGTTTTAGTCTTACGTTTTGTTTTGGTTACTTTCTTTTTCTTAGTTTTTTGACGACCTTTATTTGTCGCAGCATCTGTAGTAGCATCTTCTAAATCATCTTCATCTGTCGCTTTGGAATCTAATTCAAAATCTGTTGCATTTAAATCATTGTCATCAAACTCAAATCTCTTAGTCATTTTTTCACCTCACATATATAATATTATACACTGATGTGAATTTTATATAAACTTTTAACCATTTGACAAATTATTCAGATATTCCTCCAAACATACACCCTGCTCTGTGATCTTTTTTGCGTGTTCCTTTCCTACAAAACGATAATGCCATGGTTCACAACCAACTTTTGTCAAATCACTTTTATTTGATGGATAGCGTAAAATAAAACCATATCGCCAACAATTTTTAATCAGCCATTGTTGTTCAGCAGTTCTTTCCTGACTATCATCTAACCTTTGATTTTTCTTAGAAACCAAGTCAACTGCCAATCCCAACTGATGTTCACTTGTATTAGGCTTAGCTACCCACATACTAGCAGCCTCTTGAGCTTCGTTATAACCATAACCTTCCTTTAAATACTCTTTAACTTTATTTACAAAAAGTTCTTTTTGTTTATCATATGTACGATAAGATGAACATACTATTATGTTTAACCCCTGCTTTTTAGCATCATTCAGCATATTTTTCAATTCTTGATAAGCACGTTGATCAATTGATTGTTGATCATTTAAAGAAACCAAATCAACTTTCCAATCATCAGGAATTTTATTTTTATAATTAACCAGCGTTAACAACTCATCATTTATTATTTGTTTTTCTTCAATCGCCCTTGTTTTTAATACGTTATTTTTACTACTATTTTCTCTAATAAAATAATTAAAACCTATAATATATCCAATAATAACCACCAGACAAATCACTATTTTTTTCACATTCACACCTCCTTCTTAAATCATATAAAAGACTAACATAAAAACTGCCACATTTTTGAATCAAAACTGCATCAATTAATAATTCCGATATCAATTCTTTTTTTACTAGCCATAACCGTACAATATTTCATCATTTCCTCTTCAGACAATCCTAAATAGTTTATTCCATAATTAAGCAAAACATTTTCATCAAAAATACCAGTTGCTTCAAAATCAACTAAATTTTCACCATAATAACTACAGCGATAAATAGTACTATCATTTCCATCAAACCAAATGCTCAAACTACTCTTATCATCATAAAATCCCATCTGCATCACAACGACACAACTTTCAGGATCTGTCATTTCAGCATATGTTAATATTTCAATCGTATATTCTTTTTGATTATCATTAAAATTAAACTCTGGCAGTATCTTTAAATCCTGCAGTTCTTTTACTTCTTTTATCACACTTTCTTTTATCTTTTCAAACTCTTCTTTAGATTTAGTTTGTTGTTGACTTACAAGAACAAACTTTTGATTTTTATAATTATAATCATACAATAAAGCTATTTTTTCCTTCACACTCAACTTACTTGGATGTATCATCGAACTATCGTTATCTTCAACCTTATCTATTACCACACTCGCCAACATCCTTTCATCATTCCATTTAGCCAGCACGATCGGCATAAAAGCCACGATCACCAATAAAGCAATTGTAGTCAGTACTATCAAAAAAGTTTTAACTTTCTTCATGAATCTCACCGCCTTTAAATAAAACCGTCACCTTAGTACCTTGTCCTTTAATACTTTCAATCACAATTTCACCTTGGTGGATTTTAATAATCTGATCACATATCGCTAATCCTAAACCAGCGCCTCCTGCCTTACGAGAACGCGACTTATCTACCATATAAAACGCTTCTTTAATTTTATCAACTTCTTTATCCTCGATCCCACAACCATTATCTTCAATTATAATTTTATAACCATTATCATCTTTCACTCCCAAAAACTTAATTAACCCTTCATTTTCTATTGCTTTACGAGCATTATCTAGTAAATTTAAACAAACTGTCTTCAACAAATCCCGTTCACCAATGATTTCTCCATCTGCAACCATAACTTTAAAATCAACTTTTGAATTTTTCATCACCGGAGCAACAACCGCACTTATTTCTCCAAAAAAATCACTAGCATTAATTCTTTCAAAAACAAAATCCTGCTTTTTTAATACAATTAATTCCATTAATTTCATTGACATTTTTTCAAGTCTTTTACCTTCTTGAACAATTAAATCAGCATAACTTATGATCTGTTCCTCAGTATTTTTTTTACTTCTAAGCATGTCACCATAACCAATCATTGACGTTAATGGCGTTTTTAATTCATGCGCAAAATTTCCAACGAAAATTTCCTGACGCTTTAAAGCATCCTGCAATTCTTCCATCGATGTCATTAAGCGCTTCATCATTATATTAAAATCTCTCGTTAATTGCCCTATCTCATCATTACTACGAACCTTTATTTCATCACCCAAACCACCATCTGCCGTAATTTGTTTAGTCGCCTGTGATAATGTTTTAATTGGTTTTACCAGCCATCTTGTTACAATAAAAATCACTACCGTTCCAACTAAAAACAACAGTCCAATACTATATAAAAAACTTCGATACTGATCTTTTCTTCCCTCAAATAAAGATGAAATATCACGGCAATTTTCTAAATAAACATCACTATCTTCAATATCAAGTTTTCTTAACACATGAATTTTATATTTATTATCGTCTTCAACGATCTTATATCCTCGAGTTCCCGAGTCCACTTTTTTTATTAAACTAGAATCATTAGTAAAGCCTCCGTTTTGATATATCATCTGCCCCTCATTATTCCGCAAACAAAATGAGATCGTCCCATTAAAACTTTGAATCGTTAATGTTGTTATAGATTCATGAATAATCTCAATCTTTTCCGCATCAGTAAAAGCACTTGCATTATAACCATTAAACGGCGATAATAATTCCCTTGTAAAAGATGAATATAAAATATTATTTTCCTGATACGCCATCTCCACTTCACGTCGCAGTGAAGAATTAAATCCTGATTCAATCAGCATATATCCACCCGCACTAAAACAAGAAACAACCATCAGCATAATTACTAAATACAATTTCCAAAAAAACTTCACTCGTCAACCTCCAAGCGATAACCTATTTTATACACCGAAACAATCTTATCTTCTAACCCAATTTTTTTTACGTAACCGCTGAACATGTAAATCGACAGTACGACTATCACCACGATAATTTTCCTGCCAAATCAATTCATATATGCGATCTCTAAATAAAGCGATATTCTTATTTTGCAAAAAAAGCAGCAATAACTCATATTCTTTAACCGTTAAATTAATAACCTGATTCCCCTTCTTTACAATTCGAGACAGTGTATCCACACTAACATCATAAACCGATAAATAACGAGATATCTTATCAAATCTTCTCAGTACGGTTTCAACACGAGCTAAAAGTTCGATAATTTCAAACGGCTTAACGATATAGTCTTCAGCACCCATTTTGAGTCCTTTAACCCGATCTTTTACATCGGCTTTTGCAGTTAAAAAAATAACCGGAATATTTAAGGGATAAATATATTCCATCAATTCATATCCATCAATTTTTGGCAGCATAATATCTAACAAAATCAAATCAAAAGATTCTTTTTCTATCAAATCCGCCCCTTGCAAACCATCATAAGCACATTTACATAAATATCCCGCATCACTTAAACTTATCCTAATCAATTCATTGATTGCTTTTTCATCTTCGATAATCAAAATTTTATTCATATGTATTCACCCCTCTAATCATACAACGTAATTGCATCATTTTTACATCAAAACATAACAATTTATAACAAAATCTTCTCCATTAAAAAAGATCATTTAATAAAGTTAATGTCAAGATCATATCAATATTTAAATTTAAAGCAAAATAAAAAGCATCTTTATTTTCAATAGCGAAACTATAGAACCTTAATTACTTTGATACTTTTATCTATAAATATTTTATTCTGCCTTCAATGAATGTAATGATATAACCCAACAAAAAATTATATTTAGTTATTAAAACAAAAAGAGTTTCTTTAAAAGAAACTCTAATTATCTTTCAAACTATGGAGCGGGTGATGGGAATCGAACCCACGTAGTCAGCTTGGAAGGCTGAAGTTCTACCATTGAACTACACCCGCGAGAATGGTGCCCAGGGCCGGAATCGAACCGGCACGGATTTTAAGGTCCGCAGGATTTTAAGTCCTGTGCGTCTACCAGTTTCGCCACCTGGGCAAATATTAAGAGA
>BAHP02000027.1 GCA_000508865.1 Clostridiales bacterium VE202-01 | reverse complement strand
TCTCTAGCGACTTCTATTGCTTCTTTAAATGCTGTCCATGAATCAGTCGTATAATTTCCTTCTTCATATTTTTCGGCTTCATTGATCAAGGCTTCTAAAGTACTCTTATCACCTTTTACAAATTCCAACATATGAATTGCATTAGCTAAACGATAGAAAGCACTGTCAACTGTAGTTTGGTCAGCACCAGTGTCTACTAAAACATCTGCTGCTTCAGTTAACGCAGTTTCAAATTCAGCTGCTACAGCTGGCACAACATTATCCAATGCCCCTTGAGCTTTTAATATATTTGCTGTATCTACAGCTATTTGTAAGGCTGTTTTGCTTATTTCTATCTCATTACCATAAACCCTAATTTCCTTAATATGGAACGATTCATTTGCTGAATTATATTTACCACTTAATTTTAAATAACGTGCTTGTAAGCCATCATCATATGTGTAAGTATCACCTTCATTTGTTCCAATAGTTTGATCTGTTTTATGCTCAATTTGAATCCAATTTTCGCCATCGTTACTAATATAAAGATCATATAAATAATATCGATTTGCAACATATGGTAAAATATTTATTTTTTCAATTATATATGTTTTTTCCAAATCAATAATGATCCATGGGTCATTTGTTTCCCATTCGCCACCATCCCAATATGTATCAGGATTTCCATCATTTGCATGAGACGCATATCCACCACTTGAACCTGGCGAATTTCTTTCCTCATTTGCCCATATTTTCTTATCAAGTGCAATATTTCCTACATTCTCAGGACGTTCAATAATCACTGAACAATCACTTAATACTCTTTGAGCCACTTCATAGATTTGTTGCGGAGAATCATTTGCTTCTCTCGTATATTCAGGTGTATTCATCACCCATTCCCAATAAAAATGGAAATATTGTGATTGATTTAATCGATCCACAGGTGTGTTATCAATCAAATATTGTTCTTCTTTATCTAAAAACGTTTGCCATCTTGCCTTATACACATCTATCATCATTCCTTGATAATTACGATATGCATAATCTGGTAGTGCACTTGCACTAGCTGCACCAGCCAAGTAGTTATTAATGCCTTAGCATTCATTGGTAAAACATTTTTAGAAAAATCATCATCATTTTCAGCCCAATCTTCTGCTTTTCCGATCCATTCTCCAACTAATTGATCTACCTGGGTACCTTCTACTGCATCACATATATCAAAAGCATTTAAAAACTTTTCTTTTTCAATACGGAATTTTTCTAAGTTTTTTTCATTATATGCGGCAATAACATTATTGTATTGAGTAACTGCATAATTATTTACACATTGCCTCATAATTTCTGTCAAATCATACAAATATGCTTCACTTGAACTTAAAATATCAAAATCTTCTAATAAAAGCATTAAAGCTCGCTCAAGCTTTTCAGTATTATAACCAACAGATTGTGTACCTACATTTTCTGGTAATCGTGCCAATGTATATGTAGTATTCCCACTTCTTCGATATACCGATTCTTCCAACAGATCCCAAGCTTTTCTAGCACTTGTACTTTCACTACCGTATCGTCTAACTACATAACCATCTAACCAATCATCTATATCAACCGGTTCACTTTCCCAAGCCATATCCCAAATCAAATCATAAATAACTGGATTATCATATTGAGCTTCAGCAATGATACCAATTCCCTTCATATGCTCTGCCTGTTTATAAGCATTTGGAATATCATTGGCCATTTTAGCTAGCTGTCCATCCATAGATGGATTACCGCCATAATTTTCTAACATACACCATACCCAGTCTGTACCATTAAATTCTGGAGCATCTAACTCGGTACTGCCATAACTTGTTTTATCCCATTTAGGTGCTTCTAATCCTGTCAAATCAAGAATCATCACATGGTCTTGACGATATTCACCCATTCCATTTAATAAATCATTTGTTGGATTACTCCACCAGGCTTGTACCATCCATACTGCATCTTCATCATATTCCAACAATGAGTCAAGTACTTCTGAAGCAATCGTTGTATCAGATAAATCACTTGGTCGAATGCCACCTTCATGGAATGGATCTGCAGCATAATAATTACTAGTTTCACCAAAGGCCCATTCTTGTGCTTTGTAGAAAGTTGCAGCATATTCATCATAAAGTGCACCATCGGTACGAATCATGTCAGGACGATTTAAGCCACACCAGCCACCTTGTTTTAAAATTTCAACATCCGGCTGATGATTTGCAAAATCTGTAGGTATCATTCCTGCATATCCCTGCAAAACTGTATCGATTCCCAAAGAACGTTTCCAGCGCTGATTTTCTCGAGCCATCTCCAACCGTCCCTTTACCCAGCGATCAGATACCGGACCACCAAATATCTCAAGATTATCCATAAATTGCCAAGCATAATAAGAAGGTCCTGCTAACCAGTCTTTTGCTTCATCAAAAGAATAGTTATAATTCATTAAAAAGTTGATCCATACAGCTTCTTGACCAGCTAGATCAAGTACTACATTAACGCCATTTAGCGCTAACCAATCATATTCTTTTTGGAAATCTTCTGCTCCAAAAATGCAAATGTATAATCCATTGTACAATAATTAAATGCATAACGAACTTTATAAGGTGTTGTTCTTCGTGTTGGCATAACCGCTACAATTGATTCAGGCATTTTATTTTGGATCGTTTGCTCAGAAATGTTTACATTACAATAATTTTTATAGTAATAATTTAACCCTGCTGAAAGCATTACACCTTCATTACCACTTATATGAACTTACCGTTTTTCATTGTTAGTTCATAAAAATCATCTTCATTTTCTAAATTATCTACCAATTCAAAACTAAACCAGTCCCGATATTGACTACCCACAGTACGATCTATGATACCATATACATTTTCAATCGTTTCATCTTCTGTAATCAATGCAGCATACTCTGTTTCATTAAATGGTTTAATTTCTAAAATATCTTCAATTGATCCTGTTCGTAACTCGCCGGTATTTTCTCCAGTTGGCGTTCCAAAGGCTCTAATCTCACTAACTCGAGCACTACCTCCATCATTACAATACTCAAGATACAAACGAATAAAGCGATATGATTTATTTTTTAAGCCTTCTATAGCTGATAAATCAATAATATCACCATCTAATGTTGTCGATGTTTTATCTCTTTTTGATAAAGTTCATCAAAAACAGAATAATCATTACTTCCGTATATCGTATAGTAATAATATCTACCTTCCTTTACAGGAAAATTAAGAATTAATTTATTTAAATCATACTCCTCCATCAAATCAACATCAATTGCTGCTGGATAAAATTCTCCAACATAATAAGTCGCATCAGAACCATCTGTCACTCTTTCTATTCCTTCATTTGAAACATGACATCTTGCTGGCTTTCCATAAGCAATATTATCCGGATACTTAGTATCAGAAGTAGCTGGTTCTGGTTCTTTATAATCTGGATCAGGATAACCCCAAGCTTCAAATTCTTTCATATGTACAGATGGATTTGCGGAATTATATGTCATTATAACCTGAATATAACGAATATTTGCTATTTCATCCAACTCATAAATTTCACCACTACTACTAGCTATGTTGTTATTATCCTTTTTAGCTAATAATTCATAATTTAATCCGTCCAAACTACCATAAATTTCGTAATGATAATATCTATTATCGCCATAATATGTTAAAGCTTTAAACCTA
>BAHP02000028.1 GCA_000508865.1 Clostridiales bacterium VE202-01 | reverse complement strand
AGGCTGCTTTATCGGTACTTAAACAAACGACTCTTTTAACATTGTATTCTATTGCTGCAGTTAAAACATTTTCTGTTCCCAGAACATTAGTTTTAACTGCTTCGATAGGAAAGAATTCACAGCTTGGTACCTGTTTTAAAGCAGCTGCATGATAGACATAATCAACACCATACATAGCATTTTTGATAGAATTTATATCTCTGACATCCCCGATATAAAACTTAAGCTTATGAAAAACATCAGGATATTTCGCCTGATATTCATGTCTCATATTATCCTGTTTTAATTCATCTCTAGAAAAGACTCTGATTTCTTTGATATCAGTTTCTAGAAATCTGTTTAATACTGCATTACCGAAGGAACCAGTTCCTCCAGTAATCAGTAATGTTTTATCTTTAAATTGACTCATGATTTACCCCTTACTTTCTATGATACATTTGATTAAATCATACACCCCACTTGAAATTAAATTAATAACAAGTGATGATGTAAACACAACTGCATGTTTCTTTATTTTTTTGATAAATGTATCCCTACTGATATCTACAGCTTCAATAACCTCATTAACTGCACTATATGCCTGGGTTCCTTCTCTCAACTGTGCTCTTATAAATAAGAGTTCTTCTTTAATAGCTATAAAATCTGCATGATTCAATGAACTGTTAGAGTTGATACTATTTCCTTTAACCATATTAGAATTACCAACTACAACACATGATGAATTTATATCTCCTGTCTCAAACTTTATCATACTAGTTCACCGAATTATATTCTCCAATTGCAAAATTACAATTGGTTATATCATTTGCTTTAAAATCAATCTGACAGTAACCATCACTTTCATTCATGCAATATTCAATAGCTCCTGCTACTTTATATAAAAATTCTATATTAGTACTTGATAATGAATATGCTTCTCCATTATTCATCCATAAAGTCAGTTTTAATTTATCTACTGAATTTTCTTTATAAATCAAAGCAAGTACAGCACCTCCGATTATAGCTAAACCTATACCAATGATTGGACTAATGAACAATATTATTATCCCTACTATTAATAAAACAACTGCCCATTCCGGATATTTGATTTTATCCACATCATATACAGATATACTGGAAATATTACTGATTTGAAAAGTTCTACCTCTGATCTTAATAATATTTTTATCTATTCTCATATTATCTGTTTCTAAAATCTTATTTATATTAGCTAATTTATTTAAATCTTTCATTTTTTACCTCTCCTCTTATAAAAAATTATATTTTATCCATTGATTTTTCTAGATACATAATAAGCTTATTTTTATTAAAATTTTCATTGCCATACTGATACGCTCTATTTTTATAATCTTCCAGATGTTCGCATTCCATATTTAAAAAATCCCTACATACATTCACTAATCCTTTTACAGATATTTCGCCACTCACGATACCTGCTCCTGATTCCTCTATGATCCTCTTTCCTTCTCCACTGACACATCCTAATACCGGCACCCCGCACGCTAAATAAGTCTGCAGTTTTGCCGGAATCGTCATCTCGAATACAGGATTTGGCTTAAGTATCAATAGTGCTGCATCGGCATCCTTTAAATATCCTGGAATCTCATTTTCAGGATGAAATCCATAAAATTTAACAGTATCTTCTAATCCGTATCCTTCTACCAGTTTCTCCAGTTTTTCTTTACTTCTTCCCTCTCCTATAAAATGCCAGCATATCTTCTCTTCTTTTAATTCTCGAGCTGCTTCTATCGCTAGATCTATTCCCTGTGCCTCTCCTATATTCCCTGTAAATACTATGTTAAAGCAGTCTTTATCATATATATTGACTTCTTCATCTGTTTTTTTAACTGTTGCATACTGCGGCCAGTATTTCACTTTATCTTTGTCCTCTACTCTCTCCTGGATCTTAGGTACAAAACTGGGACTGGCTGTTAAGATAAGATCGCAGTGTTTATAGATATGATCCACCATTTTGTTTACTGCTCCGATTATTACTGGATTGCTGATACCTGTTACTGCTATGATATTTTCCGGCCACAGATCCTGGATATTGATGATGATCGGAATATGCTTTTTCTTTTTAAATTTGATTGCCGGCAAAGCTACTGTTATTGGCGATACTTCAAAAACATAGATCAGATCAAATTCTTTATCTTCAAGTTCCCTTAATTTCTTATTCGCCTCTTTTACAAAACTGATGTAGTTTCTTACTAGATTGATCGATCCAGTTTTCCTTGGTCTCAGTTTACAGCGATATACTGGTATATCATTCCATACTTCATCACAGTTTTTTTCAGCGCTGTATCCTTCAAAATACTCTCCCTTAGGATAATTCGGTAGTCCTGTCAGTACTGTTATTTCATTTCCTCTTTTTTTTAGTTCCAGACACAGATCGTTGATTCTAAAATTTTCAGGGTAAAAATACTGAGTTATCACTAATATCCTCTTTTTCATCTCCCTATCCCCTCTGTTTTTTCAATCGATTCAGTAAACTGTAGCGATCATACCTACTTTTATATTCACTCATCGCTTTATCATATACCATGCTTCCAAAAGCCTTATTGCACAGTCCGCTTATTTTCCCAGGTATCTTTGAACATATCATTACCCCGATATTCAGTAATCTGTTTATCTTTATTTTTGGGTTGATCACTTTTACTATCTCTGTCGTGCCTGCATATTCACTATTTTGGGGAAAATATAATCCTGCTTCATTATTTCTAATAAGCAGTCCGATAAACTCGCACAGATTCTCTATATAAAGCATGCTTCTTTCATTCTTTATATTCGGGAAAAGCGGTAACTTATGAGCCAGTTTTGACAGTACCGGATAGTTCCCCTTACTTCCTGGTCCATATATCATTGGCGGTCTGATTATCACGATATTGAAATCTTCACTTTGTAAAGGTGTTAATTTTATTTCCGCCTGTAATTTACTGTCCCCATAAAAATTAGCAGGTTCTGGTTTCGTATCTTCAGTTATCATCTTTGTTTTTCCATACGGTGCACTTTCGCCATAGACAATGATTGAGGACATATAAATGAACTGTCCTACTCCTGATTCTTTTGCCTTTGATGCTGTTTCATAGGCCAGATCACAATTCACTTTATAATACAGCTGTTTTCTTTCTTCACTGACATTTCCTACATCTGCATGGGCTATCCCCGCCACATGAAAGATGGAATCATATCCTGAAAAATCATATTCTTTCCATTCAGAATCAAGCATATCCAGAGTATCTGTTTGAAAATCTTCCGGATAATTTTCCTTTATATATCTTTCAAATGATGTTCCGATATAACTGTTGGCTCCAGTTATTAGAATCTTTTTCATCATCTGTCCTCTCCCTTCATCGATCCTGTTCCCCCTTCTACTACTCCATCACTTTTTAATACTGATGCTATCGTTCCAAAGAAACATTTTAGATCAAATAAAAAAGAGATACGTTCTACGTATTCTCCATCTAATCTCGCTTTTACCGGTATTTCCAGTTCATCTCTACCGTTTATCTGCGCCCAGCCTGTTAGTCCCGGTCTTACTTCATTGGCATGATATTTATCTCTTTCTTCTATCAGATCATCCTGATTCCATAACGCTGGTCTTGGTCCGATCACTGACATCTCTCCTTTTAGGATATTGATAATCTGTGGCAGTTCATCCAGTGATGTCTTTCTTAAAAACTTTCCTGCTTTCGTTATAAACTGATCTGGATCCTTTAACATATGTGTCGGCATATCTTTAGGTGTATCTATGTACATCGTTCTAAACTTCAAAATATTGAAATATGTCTTATTGATCCCTATCCTTTTCTGTTTAAACAATACCGGTCCTTTACTGTCAAGTTTTATCCAGAGACACAGAATAATAAAAACAGGACTTAAGATAATAAGTCCCCCTAAAGCCAAAATAAAATCAATGACTCTTTTGATTCCTTTTCGATACATCCCTATACCCCCATTTCAAAACAGTATTCATCATCATTGCCCACTGTCATCCCATCATCGATATTACTGTTTGCCTTTATCTTAGTACCAAAAGTAACAGTACAGTTACTTCCGATACGTGAATAAGAACCAATCAGCGTATTAGGTCTGATCACAGTATTGGAATAAATAAGGACATGATCTTCAATAATGGCATCATGATTGACAGTAGTATTAGCTGTAATGACACAGCTATTACCAACAGTCGCATTTGCTTCAATGACCGCATTAGGAAAAACAACCGTTCCTTTACCAATGAAAGCATAATTAGAGATGATACTGTTTTTTGAAAGCAGTGAAACTAAATCATATCCGATCATCTCTGCCTTATCAATCAACTGTTTTCTAAGTTTGTTATTGCCAACAGCAATAAAGATATCTTTATATTCAGGATAAAACAGTTTCATATCATCAACAGAACCAATGACTTTAGAGTCATTGATCATTTTATTGTTAAGATTATCATCAAGGAAGGCGATGTGATCATAAGTTTCTCTAGCGATATCTAAACAGCATCTGCCATGACCACCTGCTCCTATAATTAATAATTTTTCTATCTTAATCTCCCCTTATCTTATTTTTTATTTCTAAACCAAGACATATATCATAGTCGCTAAAAGAAAATTTATATTTTAAAAAAGCTAATCGTTTATGACGATCAACTTTTCTAATCATATTCTCTAATCCTTTTAGTGGCCCCTCTTTTACAATAATATCGTCTTTGTAAATATCACCAATTGAATGAGCTATTATCATTGAATCATTTTCAAACTTCTTAATAAAAGATATATCATTTTCATTCAATCTTTTTAACTTCACACATCGATGATTATTCAACTCAAAAAATCTTTTACATTTTTTTAACCTATCTTTAAATAAATCAACATCTTTTATTTCAAAAAAAATTATTCCCTTAAGAATATCAACTACACATATCTTCCATTCCAAACCAAATTTTCGAGCCTGTTTTCTTTTCAAAATAAAACACCTACATATCGATTCATTAAAAATATCGGATTTAAAAATATCTAATATCTCTTCCTCTCTTTCTCTATTTACTTCTAAAACATAAAAGTTTTGCATAATTTCCTCCAAAAGACAATAAAACCCCAGTGCAACTATGTAATATTTTTAGTTACACTCAGGGTCTTATAATCATTTTAATTCCGTAACATGCGCTAGTCAGTGATTACTTCATTAAAAATATTGTCATAAAGTTTAGTAATATAATCCAAGAATAGGTTATTCTTGGACTTTTTGCTTAAACTTTAATTGAATTATAAGGGAATATGTCGCTTTTTGCAATCTAATATTTGTATTTTAACAATTAATTTCACTGAAATTTAATAAATAATACGATAACATTAAAAAATTGTCATAAAAATAATCCAAGAATAACCTATTCTTGGACTTTTCACACTAAATCATTAAATATTCTTAATTTTTTTATAATCTAAACGATTAAAAACAACTATTTTCATGATAAAAATTATGATAATAACTGTTTTTAATCATATAATATGTAGCTAATAAACTAAAATTAACCAATTCACTATCATTCAAACCTGGTAACTGAAGATATAAAGATAAATCATTAATATCACAACATAAATTTTGTGAAATTAAGATAGCTTTACATTTACTACTAAAAATTTTATTAAGTAAATTTTGATTATGCGTAAAAATACGCCCCGTAATCGAAACAATAATAACTAATTCATCATCTATAAATGATACATCATCACGAAATAAAAGACATTGATGGAAAAAAACTAATTTATCCATCATAATTAAATCTTCTTGAAAATTTTGTGCTAAAGCTAAAGGATATGTTGCTCCTACAAGTCTAACTTGTTTAGCTTCATAAATAAGTTTTGCTGCCTGATAGATCTGTTCTTGAAATTCTTCTTTAGCATCTATATTTAAATAATCTAATAATTTTTGTTCATCCATAATTTCAAAACGATGTTCCATTTGCTTCATTCTAATTTGATAAAAATATTTAACTTGGCTTTTTAAATCTTGATATGATTGAAAACCAATCTGACGACAAAACTTATTAATAGTCGCCGGAGAAGTTAAACAGTCACTTGCTACTTTAGAAATAGAAATTTTATCTAACTTTTTATAGTTAATAATAAAATATCGTGCAATATTATATGTTGCATCTTCAATAAGAGCATTATTTATGATCAATAGCCACATACTAATTAAAGAATTCATCTAATCACCTCGATTTATTTGAATTATTATTTTATTAATTATCTCTAAAATAATTTCTTGATATAAAAAATTATATCTTGTTTGCACTAAAGATAGGCAGACCGTTTTATCATAACTAGAAGCTCCCATACTACCGATAAATAATCGCTTAGCCTGATGGGTAAATAGATTTTTGGGAACCGTTGGCTTTAACATCGCCATTTCTTTAAAACTAAAGTAACTATATTGCACTGATACAATAATCAGTAAATCATCAGCTGTTAAATTATCAAGACATTTTTCTTGTTTTTGTAATGACCATAAATTAGGAATATACAAATTATTTACATAATGGGATAAAGATAAAAATAATGAACAATAAAAGATATCTCCATATAAAACGATAGACTTACTTGATGTTATCATTTTGACAATATCAGCAAGTTGTTTATTAGTTATAAAGCGAAAACATTCCTGAAAATACTTATCTTTGATTTCTTGATAATTTTTTAAATTTATAGTCTTATTATAATACAATTTTTGAAAAATCTCGTTTGCTTCAATACTTAATTCATTTCTCAATGATAAATAGCCATCAAAACCTACATCTTGGCAAAATCGTGTAATCGTTGATTTGGAGACAGCAATATCTTTGATAATCTTCTTTAATGATATTTGATCAATTTTGTTTAAGTTTTTTATTAAATAATTCGCTATAATATAGTCTATTTCATCATAAGCTGAGTTATTTCTTAATTGATACAACTTTCCAATTATATACATTAAAAACTTCCCCTTTATCTGTTATAAAACCATTATAGCATAACTTTATCATGATTAAATTATATGAATTAAAAATATTTTTTCTAAAAAAATCTAGGAATATTTCCTAAATCAAATGACAATTCTTTCTATCTCTTTTAACAGTTCGCTATTATAATTTTATTTTCTGTATCTTCCATCATTAAAATTATATAAGATCAATTCATCTATAATTTTCCGTTTTTCAAGTCCTTTAACTTTATCATCTAATAATACTAAAAATAAAATATTGTTTAAACAAACTCATATTATAAATTCAACATATAAAAAGTCGTAGATCTTAAATTTTAAGTGTTTGGAACAGGGAAATCTACGACAATGATATATTACCATATTTTTATTCATTTAAAAATAGAAAAATTAATAATTTTTCTAACTTTTCGTAACTATTCATCAATAAGAAAATCACTATGTGATTAACTCAAATAATTTTAGCTCATATTTGTGATTAAAAAGTATTTTTATAATGTATGAAAACAGTTTGTGATAAACTGCAAAGGTCAAAATCAAAAATGAAAGTGCCTTAGAAACTTTAAAAAGTTTTCATTAAAGCACTTTTTCATAACACTTATTTTTTATATAAATTATCAATAGATAATAACATCTTTTAAAAAACCAAAAATATTTCCTAAATTATTTTAATAATACTCGATCAGTATACTCATTAGAAGAAGTTGAATAAAGATGAATCAAGCCCTCTACTGTCATTTCCTCTCTTTCTTTTCCTTCAATCAAAGCAATAATTCGTCCATCTTTCATAATCATTGTTTTATTACCATACTTTAAAGCATCCTCCATATTATGAGTAATCATTAAAGTAGTAATCTTATGTTCATCTACTATCTTTTTTGATAATTCTAAAACTTTATGTGCTGTTTTAGGATCCAATGCGGCAGTATGTTCATCTAATAAAAGCAAATTAGGAGTTACTAATGTTGCCATTAATAAAGTAAGTGCCTGTCTTTGTCCCCCTGACAATAAACCTACTTTAGTATCCAGACGTTTTTCTAAACCTAGATCCAACTCTTTTAACGCTTCTTTAAACTTCTCACGGTGACGATGCGACATTAAGCTTAGACTAAAATGTTTACCACGCTGATTAGATAAATGTAAATTTTCTTCAATCGTCATATTTGGTGCAGTTCCTTTTAATGGATCTTGAAACAATCTTCCGATTACTCGAGAACGTTTATATTCAGGTTCAAAAGTTATATCTTGATCATTTAATAAAATTGTTCCACTTTTAGTTTCTACAGCTCCTGAGATTGCTTGAAATAATGTCGATTTTCCAGCCCCATTGCTGCCAATAATAGTTACAAAATCACCAGAATTCAATGTTAGATCAACATTAGCAAGAGCTACTTTTTCATTAACAGTGCCTTCATTAAAAATAACAGATAGGTTTTTAAGTTCTAACATGATTTTCTTCTCCTCTTCTTACTTTTAAAAGCTCCATTTGTTGAAGCAATAGCAATGATAACAAGCAATGCTGACAATAATTTTAAATATCCTGATGGTAACCCTAACTGTAAAGCGACCGTTAAAACAGCACGATAGAAAATAGCCCCAAAAACAACTGCAACTAATTGGAAAATAATCTTTTCCTTTTTAATAAACGTCATTCCTACAATAATACTAGCAAGACCAATAACCATCATTCCAATCCCACTATTTACATCGGCAAAACTTTGATGCTGAGCAAAAATCGCACCACTCATAGCTACAAAACCATTTGCGATAGCTAATCCCAATACTTTCATTTTATCAGTATCGATCGAACTTGCTCTAACCATATCTTCATTATCACCACAAGCACGTAAAGATAAGCCTAACTGCGTTCTTAAAAATAAATCTAATATTATTACTATCAAAACCACAATAATATAAATAACGATGAGTTTCCCATATGCTGTAATTTCATTTAAACCACTAAAAATAGTTGTTTTATCAAATAAAGAGATCGTTGGTGTGTCATTCATGATTGCAAGATTGATCGAATATAATCCTGTCATTGTTAAAATCCCTGATAATAAAGGCATTATTTTTAACTTTGTGATCAATAATCCCGTTACCATTCCTGCAACAGCACCAATTAAAAATGAAGCTAGGATTCCAAGATATGGCATCGCATTAATTGTGAACATCGCACTTACTGCAGTTCCTAAAGTAAAACTTCCATCAACTGTCAAATCAGGTATATTCAATACTTTATAACTAATATACAACCCCAGGGAAAGAACAGCAAAAATCCCTCCTAATTCTAACGCCCCTAAAATAACCGTCTGACTCATATAATTTCCTCTACATTTCTACATATGCTTTATCATTTTTAATACTATCAGGTAAAGTGATACCTAACTCATCTAATACTTTTTTATTTACATAAATACTTAAATCTTCTTTAAATACTTTAACCGGTATATTTTCTACTTTCTCACCCTTTAAGATCTTATCAACCATATTAGCAGTTTCTTTACCTAAATCATCATAATTGATTCCTACACTTAAAAAACCACCGTCTTGAACCATTGAATCAGCACCAACATATAAAGGTACTTTAGCTTTAGTACAAGCAGTTGATACCATATCCATAGCACTAGCTACCATATTATCATTTGGTGCAAAAATAGCATCACTTTTACTTGCTAGAACATCAATTGCACTTTGCACTTCATTAACTGCTGTAATTGTCCCTTCCACTATAGAAATATTATTTTTCTCACAAAAAGCTTTAGCTTTTTCAATATTAGTAACTGAATTAACTTCACCCTTATTATAAATTACTCCTAATGTCTTCAAATCAGGATCAACTTCTAAAGCCTTTTCTAAAATCTGTTCAACTTGAATCTCATCACTTGTTCCGGTAATATTCTTATCAGGTTTTTCAAGCGAAGAAGTTAGTCCCGCAGAAATCGGATCTGTCACTGCTGCAAAGACAACTGGAGTATCTTTAGCCATAACTGCTGCTGACATTGCAACTGGTGTTGCTATTGCTACTACACAATCTTTCTTTTCTGATTGAAAACCTTGAATGATCGATGGTGCTGTATTGGCATCACCTTGCGCATTCTTAAATGTATAATTAATATTTTCTCCTTGTTTATATCCTAATTCCTCCATTTGTTTATCAAAAGCTTTTTTGATCGTATCCAATGATGTATGTTCTACATATTGAATAATCGCTACTTCTTTTATCTCTTCATTGTTTTTATTACCGCATCCTGTTAATGCCCCTAATGTTAAAGCTGATACAGCCATTAATTTAAATAATTTACTTACTTCATTTTTCTTGTCCCCTTTTCTTTAATTTTTTATTTCATCTTAATTGCACCTACACCATCGTTTATCTAGCTTCATACTTGTCCCCCTTTAAACAAAAAACATCTGTCCTAAAAGGACAGATGTTATAATTAATCTGCTTTGCCACCTTATGGTTAAAATAAATGCTATCACATTTTAGCTTGATAACGTAAGCTAACCGTCAAAAGATACTCAAAATTACTTTTTCCCCTTTGCCTTCATGGGTCCATTTACCAAAGCCGCATCTCTATCTAGCTTCCACCGTCCTAGACTCTCTACAAGCGCGCTCAATGTTTTATCTCCCAATCAATAGTTTATATATGTATTAAATGTATCATACCCTAAATAATTTGTCAATCACATTCTTTTTGCAGTCACTAAACTATAAATAAGCTAAAATAAATTTAATATATACTTTCTTAAAAATATTTGCTTTTTTATATATTATTTTAAGCTGCTTAAAATAATAATTTGCAACAAATTCTAATTCCTCATCTGTAATTTCATGAGGTGAAAAACGAGCTTTATCGCCAATTTTCTTAATTCCAGAAAGATCACCATTTAGATTACTTAAATAATGACAATAAAAACATACTAATTGATTATTATTTTTTGCATCTTTAAACCTTCTTTTTTTTCTAATTACTGCCTGCAAAACAATTACAACTAATCCAGCTATAAATAATCCTAAAAAATATACATAAAACGGTATCACTATTGTTGATTCAGTTTCTGTACTAATTTCCTCTTGAGTTTGATTAGGTAAAATTGGTGTAGTCTGATTATTATTTTGATTATTATCAGTAATAGGAGATGTTTCATCGTCTTGACTTATTACTCCTGCGCCAATTGCTTCAATAGGAATCCAGCCTAAATAATCATCAAAAATTTCAACCCAGGCATGTTCGTTACGATCTCTAATAATCAACTTACCATCAGCATCTTTGCTGCCATCAGCTTGATATCCTAAAACAAATCGCGCAGCTATCCCATTTCTTCTTAACATTAAAGCTAATGCTGAAGCATAATGAACGCAATATCCTTGTTTGTGTACATTTAAAAAGTAATCTAAATAATTTACACCACTAGGCAAATCACCTGGTTTAAGAGTATATGTAGTTTGATTTGCTAAAGCATTTTTACATTGGTCAATCAAATTATAGACATCACCATTATAAACAATATTATTTTCTAATAGAAACTGGTCAATAATCTTAGCATCCTCATCAGAAACAGCTGTTAAAATATCTTTATTTTGATAACGATAAGTCTGCATATTTTTTATATCTTCCAGAGTTCCATTTCTAGCAGCTATCTCTTGAAGTTTTTCTTTTTTTACACTAGCATCAACACTTGATAATAATTCATTAAAATCATTATTTGGGACGATCATTTCATATGTTTCTGGATTTTCACCCATAAAATAATTATTATAATAAGTTAAATTATCGTTTGAAAAATAATATGGTGCATAATTACGATATGTATAACCACTTAATTGTTCGATTCTAATATTTTGAATCGATACTTTAGTTACTTTATTAATTATATCCAAATTCCGATAAACCCAGTCAATATAAGTTCGCTCATCATCAACAATGCTCCATTTACCATTATCGTACTGATCGTAACCAATTCCGCGGATTTTAAAATTCGTTAACTCACTAGCTCCCTCAACAACAAAATCTATTGAATTACGATAATATCGATTTCCTTGTTCTTTTATATCATATTCTTTTTTAAAACTTCCCCCTGCTGTAGTTAGTGGTGTTTTAGCATTATTAAATAAATTTATTGGTGAAACCTGATATGTATGCGGTGAAAAAACTAAATATGTAAAAGTCATCGAAAATAAACAAAGTCCAATTACAGCTATTTTTATCTTATTTCCTTTTTGTAATCCATTAATGAATAAAACTAAAAAATATAGTAAAAAACTGCCAATATAATACCATGGTGGAGTAATTGTAAATAATAATTCAATAAACACTCCTGGCAATAGAGCGAATATCGCTAAAAAGTGTTTGTTTTTATCAATCGCTATTAAAGCTAAAATATACATAGGAATAAACAATAACAAAAACGCACAAATACAAACAAAAGGGTCATCAAAATAATTTACCATGCTTTGATAACTTAGCTGATAAACCGATACTTCCCGATACTTATGCACGACAACAGAAACTAAATATGAAAAACAAGTTATTGTTTTAGGAAGAATCAATAACCCACCTTCAAAAATCAATCCACCCACTATGAATTTATTTTTATTTTTTATATTCATATAACCAAAATAAATAAACAAACCTACCATAATACAAAAAACAAAAATCAAGTGGGGACTAGTATTAAAATTAAACGAATAAATTAATGATCCAGTTGAACCAATAATTCCCAAGATATAAATCAATAGTTTCATCGTCGATCACCCTCTATTCTTTTAATCCCATGATAATCAATAACAAATTCATAATTACGTTTCATCATAGCCAAATCATAATCTTTATGCCATAACAAATATTCAAATTTTTCTTCATACTCCTGATAACTTGTAATCTCTTTATTTGAAAGAATAAAATCAAGTTTTTTACTCAACATATATTTACAAAAACCCTCAAGATAACTAAAAACTAAATCATTATGACTATCATCATTATCAAATATACAATATATATTAACGATTTCACTGACCGCCAAAGCATTTTCTTTAACTAAGAGGGCATCATATTTAGCACTTAGCTTCCAATGAATATTTTTCAACAAATCCCCTTCTTGATATTTATGAATATCATATATTTCTGTAGGATCATTACCTTTTTGATTAACCGTATATGCTTCTTGTTCATATTTTGGTAAAAATCTTTGATATATTTCAAAATCAAAATCTGTCTCTTTAGGATAGATCGTTATCGGTATTTGATAATTACAGCGTTTTTTTAAACAAAATAAATTTAAACTATCATACTGATAATATTCCTTGATTATCAAATTTCTACCACCACAATGCTTAAATATCAAATCAAGATCCTCATTACTACCTCTTAAAAATATTTTTATTATCAATCTTAAACTTGATCGCCCCTAAACCAAGATTATCACGCTTTACAAATATTTTAACTTGTTCATTTTGTCTAACGATTCCCTTATTCACTTTAAATTCTAATTTTATAAATTTCCAAGCTAATAATAAATAAATTACGGAAATAATCGGTAAGAGTAAAACAACTAATAAAAAGTAATAAGAAAAATAACCTATAAAAGTGAAATAGAAAAATACACCAAATCCAATCAACAATAAATAAATTAAACGATATCGAAACATAATCACTTATAAGTAACTGGCGAAATCCGTATCATGATTTCTTCCATTATAATCTGAAAAGCCTTACGATTTTTTTTCATGCCAGGAATAAAAAAGATTCGGTGATTAAGTACTTCATATAAATTCTCATTAATGTCTTCAACAATAACATAATCACGACCATACAAATAAGCGGTCGCCTGAGCTGCTTTTAATAAAGCAATCGAAGCTCGTGGTGAAGCTCCCTGCTCAATTTTTTCATGTTCACGCGTCTGTTGGACTATTTGAACGATGTATCGAACCAAACTTTCCTCAACATAAACATCTTTTATTTCTTCTTGCATTAAAATTAATTCTTCTGGTGTTAAAACAGCATTAATTTTATCAAGGGGATTACCATTTTTCTTACGGTTTAAAATTTCAATCTCGCTTACTTCGTCAGGATAACCTATTGATAAACGCATCATAAAACGATCCAGTTGTGAGTCCGGCAGCATTTGCGTCCCAGCACTTCCAAAAGGATTTTGTGTCGCAATAACAACAAAAGGTTTATTAACAGGATATGTATTACCATCAACACTGATCATCCCCTCTTCCATAACCTGCAATAAAGCTGATTGTGTTTTACTAGATGTACGATTAATTTCATCAGCTAAAAATATATTTGTAAAAAGTGGTCCTTTTTTAAAACTCATCTCTTTTTTATCAAAATCAAAAGTTGAATAGCCTAGTAGATCACTTGGCAATACATCTGAGGTCAACTGCACCCGCTGATAGTTTAAGGATAAAGCTTTGGTAAAAGCTACCGCTAAATTTGTTTTACCGACCCCAGGGATATCTTCCAATAAAATATGTCCTTGAGCTAGAATAGCTACTACCATTCTTTTAATAACTTCGTCTTTTCCTAAAACTGCCTTTTTAACCTCTTTAATTAAAAGTTCTAATTTATCATTCATAGAGCAACTCCTTTATTATTATCAAAATATTATTAGATATTTTTATTTTATCATAAAGTCGTGTAGTTTCTGTGTAATATTTCTTAATTTGCATTAATTTTTTTCAATTAAAATAAATAACAAAAATATTTACCAAAAATTTAATTATTTTTTAGAAAACTATTTTAATCTATGGTATAATATGGAAGTTGAAAGAAGGTGTTATTATGTCCCCTGAGCCCGAGCAGGTGTATATCAAACAATTAAATAAAAAAATACAGGAGACATAATTAATTAGTCTCCTGGGATGGAGGCTAAGATGTTAGAATATTACAAAACATATGGAACAGTAACAAAAAAAATCGATGCTCCCGAGTTAGGATGTTGGATCAATGTTGTTGCTCCTAGTGAAGAAGAAAAAAATTTTTTAACAGAGAAAATTGGTATTTTACCAGAATTTGTTAAATCATCATTGGACCCTGAAGAAAGTTCGCATATTGATTACGATGAAGATTACAACCAAAGATTAGTCATCATCGATTATCCTAGTGCTGACGAAAATGCTGAAGGTTATGATAAAAATATGCTTCAATATACCACATTACCTTTAGGTATTATTATTATGAAGGGTCATATTGTAACAATATCTTTATATGAAAATCTAAATATTGATGATATGGCGCAAGGAAAAGTTAAGGGTATCAATACTCATTTAAAAACAAGATTTTTATTACTATTGTTACTTAGAATTTCTCAGCGTTATTTGATATATTTACGTCAAATCGATCGAATTTCATCACGTACAGAACAAAGTTTGCATAAGTCTATGCAAAATAAAGAATTGATTCAAATGTTAGGATTAGAGAAATCACTAGTTTATTTTTCTACTTCTTTAAAAACTGATGAAATCACTTTAAATAAAATTATGCGTGGTAAAATCATTAAATTATACGATGAAGATCAAGATTTATTAGAAGATGTGTTAATCGAAATTAAGCAGGCAATAGAGATGTGTAACATCTACTCTAATATTCTTTCAGGAACTATGGATGCGTTTGCTTCCGTTATTTCCAACAATTTAAATATTGTTATGAAAGTATTAACGGTTATTACGATCGTAATGTCAATTCCAAACATCATTTTTAGTTTTTATGGAATGAATGTTACTGGTTTGCCTATTGCTCACTGGTGGTTTCCAACTTTAATCGCCGTTATTGCTTGTATTATTGCAACAATTATATTTATGAAAAAAGATATGTTTCATTAAAAGAATCATTAATTTGATTCTTTTTTATCTTGTTGTAATATTATGACAAAATATTAAATAAGGGAATTATTGATGCAAAACATCAAAATTCCCTTTTTATCATTACTTATCTTTTTTTCTTAATAAACTTAATCCCGCAAAACTTAAAACTGATAAACTAGCAAAGATTCCAATTAAACCATTATCTCCAGTAGCTACACTTGCTGTTGTATCGCCGGCTTTTACTGGATTACTTGCTTCAATCATTTCTAATCCAGCCATTGCTTTCGTTAATACTTCTTTAGCATTATCTACTTCTGCCTGAGTTGCTTTTGGATCATCTAATACTGCTTTAGCTTCATCTAAGGCTTTTGTCATCACTGACCATGTCTTAGCACTGTAATTTGTGGCATTTAATGTCTCAGCTTTATTGATCAACCCTTGTAATAGATCCTTATTTGGAATTAATCTTAAGTCTAAGTATGCTCTGATCAATGCTTCATATGCGGCG
>BAHP02000029.1 GCA_000508865.1 Clostridiales bacterium VE202-01 | reverse complement strand
CAAAATTTTCATATTAAGCCTCCTAGTATATAGTTAGTTTTTAAAACAAAGCAAATCAATTTTACTTTGACAATAGTTTATTATTATTACTAATAAAGAAGTCATAACAAAACACACTATAACAAAAAAATAATAACTATTTTGATTCAAAGACAAATATGAAAAAATGATCATAGGTAACCTTTGTAAAATATAATATCCAAATACATTTTTACCTAAATAATCAAGAATTTTATTTTTAACACGAACTTTCATTGAAAACAATAAAATGAACATGATAAAGAAAAACTCTTTTAAACAAAAACTTATCATATACGTTTTAATTCTTCTAGAAAATATAAATCCTAAAATTGAAACAATAATAAATAGTATATATTTGTTATTTATAATTTTTTCAATTTTCTCTTTATAAAAAAAGAAATACATTCCAAACATATAACTAATCACACTATCATACCACCAACTAGGTTTAAAGTATCTTATTGTTACAATATAAATTAATATTAAAAAAGTATTAATTAATAATCCGTATTCATATTTTAATCCTTTTATAGCTTTAAAACTTATATATGTTGCAAGATATAAAAACAGTATTGCAAAAATATACCAATTGCTATTTCCTAATGAATCCCATCCAATCAATGATTGCAAAATTATTTCAATTTTAAACCTATGTCCTAAAAAAAATTGAACAATTAAATAAAGTAAAATAATCAAATCAAAATGAAGTAAAGATTTTATGAACCTATTTTTTAAAATAGAATCCACATACCGTGGCCCTTTATTAACAATAGAATACATGATTCCATATCCTGAAAAAAACAAAAAATACACTACAATTAATTGTCCCATATTTTGTTTAATAATAAAATATAAATTATCTAAAGTGTTATACGTAGTTAATTTATATTCACTAATATGAGCCATAAAAATCAACAAAACAAATATTCCTTTCCAAGAAAGAATATTACTTTGTTCACAATAGTCTAAATAAAATTCACCTTTTATATTAAATTTTATTTTATATAAAACTAAAATCAATAAAATAACAAATAAAATTATCACCCTTATCCCCCTATTCAATTATTTTTTCTATTTTTTTTAAAGCATATAATTTAAAATAATGTGGCATATCTTTTTTATTACCCCAAAAATATATTTTTTAATATTTATAAAACCTAATATTCTTCTTTCTTCTCTTTTAAAAATATTTTACAATAATTATTTAAATTTTTATAATTAATAATTCTTGATATTATCAAAAAAAATTTTTCCTTTAACAAATAATTCTCACTCTTATTAGCAACTAAATAATCAATTTCTTTCCAACATGTTACAGTATTAAAAAACAAATTATTTTTAGTTGGAATAAAAACAAATCTTATTTCTTTTTTTTCATATTTTCTTTTTATTTTTAATAACTCATTATCTGTAATTTTATCCATAATAACTATTAAAATAACAGCATTATCATAATTTTTATTTTTTAATAAATTATTTTTTTTTATTATATCAATAACAGTTTTTGTTGAGTTATTAGTTTTTAAACAAAATATATCTTCAAAATTTTTACTAACATTATCCTTCTTTTTTCTATCAAATAAAATTTGCTTACTTAATTCATCAATATTTTTAGAAATCGGAAAATCTATTTTATTATCAACATTCTTATATATTCCTCTTTCTTTAAAATACTCATCCTTATCAAATTGGTATAAATAAATTTTTTTATGTGCATTTGCAAAATCAAACAATACACTTGAATAATCAGTAATTAAAATATCACATACACTTAAAAATTCATATATTTCATAATTATCTGGAACCATTTTAAGTTTTGAATGTGGAATACGAGATGATCTATCTAATGGATGTAGTTTCAAATATATAATATAACTATCACCTAATTTTTCTAATAATTGTTCCATTAAAGAAATATAATCTACTTTTCTCTTTGAACCACACGCATTACCACGCCAAGTTGGCATATATAATATAACATTTTTATTATCTAGTCTTTCTTTGTACCTAATTTCTTTATAATATTTATTATTCTGAAAAATAATATTTCTCGGATATCCTATTTCTAATACTTTTCCATACATAATATTTTTTATCATATAATCATTCATTAAAATTAATGATGTAAATTGATTTGGTGATATTAAATAATCTATACTTAAAAAATCTCTAGTTATATTTTGAATAATAAATGGATCATTCTTTATTGATTTACCTAAACATTTTAATGGTGTTCCATGCCATGTATTAATATATATCTGATTTATATTTTTTACAAAGTTCATAGGAAATGTAACATTATTAATTAAATATTTTGATGTATGAAGTTCTTTAATATATTCTTTTGATAAATATCTGACTATTTTAACTCTATAATCATACATTTTTTTTTCTTTTTAATTCATTTCTTGTAATTTCAGGATTAACAGATGCAACATAAAATACATAATCATTAAAACCATCATCTTCAAACATTGCTTTATATAAATAATATACGTTTCCTTGAAAAACAGATGCACTATATGATTCAAAAAAAATAGCTTTTTCTTTAATAAATTTATTTTTATGTGCTATGTTTAACCATATTTTATTATTTAAATTTTGCATAACTTTATTTTTTATTCTTTGATATATCATATTATCCCTCGAAGTTTCTTTACAAAAGAATTTATTATCTCTTTTTCTTCTTGATTAATTACCACAAAATATCCAAAAACAACATAAATCAAAGCATATAATATAATTTTAAAGAATAGTATACTTATTCTGTCAGTTACAAAATATGTATTGATATATGCTGTAACAATAACCAATGGTAAATATAATAAAATTATATAAACAATTTCTTTCCAAAATCTTCTAATATTTAATCCTATTTTATTATTATAATAATAATTCATAGCAAACCCATGTCCAATAATCAAAGAAACAGCAGTACAAACAGCACATCCTATTCCCCCGAATTGTTCTGCCAAAAAGAAACTTGATACTGCATTAATTGCAGCTATAATAGCATAGCATATAGATCTAAATGCATGCTTGTTCATTGCTTGAACAATATGAACTCCCATATTTTGAATTAATGGTATAGTTGCTGGTGTTATTACAATTAGTGCAATATAATATGCTTCTTCATATTCTATACCACCCCACCATATAATAAATTCTTTACCAAAAACATAAAAACCTGACAATATTAAAAAAAAGAACAAAAAATTGAATTCTCCCTATCTTTTTAAAAAAAGAATTCAACTCGGAAATTGGTTTTTTTTCTGTAATCATGGCTGTAACTCTTGGAAAAAAAAACATTACTAATAGACCAAGAAAATTGCTGATAATATGTATGAATCTGTGAACCTAGTGAATAAATAGCTACTGAATTTTCTCCAGATACCGCTCCTAAAACAAACTTATCTGTATTCCAATATAACTGATCAACAATAGCTCCTAAAAAAATAAAAAAAGAATAGTTGCCTATTTCCTTTAATAAAAATAAATCCAGTTTTCCAAAACGTATAGTAACTTTTAAATACTGTTTTGTATATATAATATTGATAAAAATAAGTACACAATTTAGCAATAAACAAACAGCTGACATAGATACAGCCTTATAACCATTGATTAATAATGGTATCATAATTAAAGGATTTAAAATCGTTGAAATCAAACTTGTTATTTTTAAAAAAGTAAACTTTTCGTATGAACTAATAATTGAGCTAAAAACACTTCCTGGAAAACCAATTGCTAAACTCACTGTCATTATAAACATAATAACTTTTAATTGCATCTCCCCAGTTGAACCAGTAGATACTTTAAATATATTAGATGCATTAAAAATTAAAAATATTCCTAATAAAAGTATTATAACTGCTATTATTAAATAAATTATTAAAAACATCCCATACATATATTCAGCTTTTTCTTTTTTTCCATCAATTCGATATTTAGTCGAATACCTAATAACTGCATTCCCCAATCCTAAATCGAAAAGATTTAAATAACTTACTGCTGAAGCAGCCATATTATAAAGACCATATTGTTGTTGTCCCAAATATTTCAACATAACTGGTGTATAAAGCAAGGAAACTATAATACTTGCAAACATAGAAATATAAGACATAACAATACTCGCTCTAAGACTTTTTTTCAATTAGTACACCTCTTCTCTATTATAATTAATATTTTATAAATAAAAATTATTAAGCTATATTTAGAAATCATTCATAAAATATTTTTAACTGTTGACTATAATCAAACGATACTTTTTTTAAATTCATTTTAAATTTATTTCTTAAAGATTCGTCTATCATTAATTTTTTAATCCCTTCAAAAATTTCATTTTTATTGCAACAAACAATTAATCCATTTTCATTATTAATAAATTGTTCATATGCCCCATATACATCAGTTGTTATAATAGGTTTTTCTAAAATTCTTGCCTCATTAGTTGTAGTACAGTATCCCTCATATCTGGACGACTGAACATAAATATCACAAACTTTTATATATGGATAAGGATTATCTTTCATTCCTAATAAAAAGAAAGTATCTTCTAAATGATATTGAGATATCAAATCTTCCAAATAATTTCTTTCTGTACCTTCACCTACGACATACCAAATAAAATCAAAATTTTTTTCCTTTAATTTTTTTGCCACCTCTATCGCTATATCTATTCCCTTTGGCTTTTCTAGTCTACCGACTGTACAAATCTTAAATTTATTTGTTTGTATGCTATCTTCTTTTATCATACTATTTGCTAACAATCGTATATTTTTATAATCAATCAAATTATAAAAAATATGTACTTTTGAAGATGTAATATTTGTTATTTTTAAGAAATCATCTCTAGTATCTTTAGATACAGCATTGATTACATCATATTTTTTATAATAGTTCTCAAAATAATTTGCTCCTATAGTTGAAAAGCGACTGTGTATCCAACTTAATTTCTTCTTCGCATTAATTTTCTCTGCTACATAAAAAGTTGTAAATGTTGCATACCCAAAGTAATCAATTGCTATATCATATTTTTGATTATAAACAGGAAACACTTGTGATGCATGCTGAAAATATTTTACATTTTCTTCCCTATTTTCAGTTAATTTCCATTTTTTGCAACATAAATATTTAAGAAGATAAATAAAATGGAATTTCTTTATATATTTTTTTATAGCATTTTTATTTCCATAAAAAACATTCCACTCTGACAATGGAATATCTAGTATTTTAATATTAACCATTTTAGGTATTTTATGTAAAAATGCTCCCGTTTTAGTAATAAGCAGCAAATCAACATCAACTTTAGTATAATCCAATTTTTCTAAAAGCGATACAAGTGTAGTTTCTACCCCACCACAATTAAAGTACGGCATAACAAATAAAATATTCTTTTTCATTATAAAAATCCTTTCTCATGATTCAAATATACTATATAATTTACTCATTTGCTTATGATATTCATTGCTATTTGACTTAAGATTAGTTTGTAATTGTTCCCGTAAATTTTCATTATCTAATAATCTTTTTAAACTTACATATAACTCTCGTTCATCACATTTTACAATCAATCCAGTAATTCCATCAATCAACTGTTCCCTCGCTCCTGCAAAATCACTTGAAACAATAGGTTTGCAAAAAGCTCTGGCTTCAGCTAATGCAATACCATAGCCTTCATGTCTTGATGGTTGAAAATAAATATCACAATCCTGTAAATATTTATATGGATGTGTTAGTTGTCCCAAAAGAGTTATATGATCTTTTAACTGATTTTTCTCTATTAAATTTTCCAATTCTCTTCTTTGTGGTCCCTCACCTATAATATACCAATGAATATTATAGTTTTCTTTAACTAATTTTTTTATTGAAAACAGTGCAATATCATATCCCTTTTGAGGATCAACTCTACCTATAGAAAGAATTTTAATACCATTAAAATACTTATCATACGTTTTCCCTATAATTGCATCTTTTAATAAATAATTTTTATCTACTATATTATAAAAAACAACATACTTATCTTTTAGATCAGGAATAAGTTGAATCATTTTGTTCCTAATTTCTTGTGAAACGCAAAAAACATAATTATAGTCCTTTAAATAATATTTAAATGAAGAAAAGTCCCCCATTCCTATCAACGGATCAAAATGAATCCATGATATCCTCTTTTCTGCTTTAATTATCTTACTAGCATACATTGTATTTAATAAACCATATCCCATATAATCAATAGCAACATCATATTCACATTGTGGAATACTAAATTTTTTTTCAATACTTTTATAGTATCTCATTCTTATTTCTTCATCACTTCGAGAAATTAAAGAAATTAAACCTAATCTTATCATTTTTTTTACAAATAAAAAAATGATATTTTTTTAAAGAATAAATTAAAGCTTTTTTCTTCTTCCATATAATATATCTTCTATTTCATCTTTTGGTAAATTAATTTCTTTTATTTTTATACAATCAGGAATTTGATTTAATAACTCTCCCTCTTTTTTTAAAAGATATAAAGTTATTTCGTACTTATCTTTATCTATCATATTCAACAAAGAAAGTAACGATTTTTCCACTCCTCCTACTAACATTTTTTCTGCTACAATACATATCTTCTTCATTTTTCATCTCTTCCATCTAATCTTTTTATTGTCTTTATTGGGACACCTGCAACAATTACATTTTCTTCAACATTTTTATTAACTAAAGCAGCAGCACCAACAACTGAGCCTTCTCCTATAGAAATATCTCCAAAAATTGTAGTTCTTGCACCAATCCAACAGCCATTATTTACAATAATTTTATATTCTGTTCCTTCACCTGCTCTTCGATATCTACTTCCGATTTTATGACTACCTGTTACAAACATAATATCTGGTGCTAGATCACAATCATTCTTTATAACAACGGTACCATTACCTTCGATATGTAAGTTTTTCCCAATCCAACAATTTTCTCCAATTTTAATCTTTACCTCTGTTCCACAATAAAAAGGTCCAACTATTTTACTATTACTACCTACATGAATTTTCCCAAAATTTAATAACCATCTTTTTAATTCAAAATATTTTGTTGTTGATAAAAAATGATTAATTAAGAATAATGAAAATTTTAATTTTAATTTATTAATTTTTTTCATTGTATACCTCTAAAAATTTATCTGTAGTATTCTTAATATTAAAATCTATTGCCCGTTTTTTTAAATTATTAAATTTAATCTCTCCTGTTAATATCTTTTCAATTTTCATGACACCATTTTTTATTATATCTCTATCGTTATAATTGCCAATATTTACCCCATACTTATCATTACAAATTATTTCTATTGGTCCAGTTGTATTTGTCGTGACAACAGGACAATTAGCATATAACGCTTCTACAATCACATTTCCAAATCCTTCATTTATTGCAGTATGTAAAAAAACTGATGATTGAACAATATATCCCATTGGATTTTTAACAAATCCTAAAAAATCTACTTTATTACTTAATCCTAGTTCATTTACTAGTTGTTTACACTTATCTAATTCTGATCCAGTTCCTAAAACAATCAATTTTGATGATACGTTTTTTTGTAATTCATTAAATATTTTTATACCTAGAATTTCATTTTTAACATACTCTATTCGTGAACTCATAATAATAACTGGTTCATCATCTTCAAACCATCTATGTTTTTCCATATGTATTATTTGGTTTTCAAAGATAACAGGATTATAAAGAATGTGAAAATTTGCTTCCATCATTAACGATTTTTTTTCAAATTCTGCAATATCTTTTGCTACAGCAATTTGATAATCTGCTTTTTTTATAATTCTACCTAAAACAAATCTAATAATCACATTTTGCTTTTCAAAACCATGTTGACTTGCATAGATTTTTGTCTTATTCATAGAAATTTTTTTTGCTATAACAGATATACTGTTATACCATCTAAATGCTGAATATAGAATATCTAAATCCTTTTCCTTTTTTAGAAAAGAAATAAGTGGAAATATAAATTTTTTTAATCTTGAATTAAAATTTAAAACTATTATATTTTTATCTATTTGTTCAAGTAATTCCCCCTTTAAAAATCCACACAAAATATATACTGTGTGTCCTCTTTGAACCAATTCATTAGCATAATTTACAACTACTTTTTCATATCCACCCATCTTTAAACTAGGTGTAATAAATGCAATTTTCATATAATCACCTACTTTCTCAATATCCATCACATACCATTTTCATCATACGATTATAATGAAAAATAATTTATTATACATCAGATTAGATTGCATATTAAAAAATTTATCAATCATCAATCATATTACTGCTATATATAAACTTGAAAATATAAATAACATAAAAAATTATTTCTACTAATTTTCCAATTATATAAAAACAAATAAAAACGATAAGGTATTAAAACCCCATTAAAACCATTAATTTATTAAAATATTTATTAAGTGTCACTGATATAATATATACAAAAGTTATAGAACATAATAAAATAAATAAATTTAGCATAGTTGTATTTATGTTTATAAAACTTTGAAATAATAAAAAAATAACAGTACAAAATTTAATCGAGATACTGTTTAAACACATAAAAAATAATGAATTTCTGCCAATATAAATAATCTTTTTATTTTTTATCCATAAAGATATATTAATACAAATCAATATTCCTAACATTGAATTTATATAAAACAAAAAAGGATTTCCATACTTATTTAATGCAATATCTACAATTCCAAAATAAGAATTTAATTTTACTAAAAACACATAAATTATTAATAAAAAAATCAATTTATTACTTTTCATATAAAAAGTAACTTTCTTTTCTTTAAAAATAAAACCTATTATCATAAAAAAACACGCTATAATAGCTGTATCAACATACCATGGAAAATTGATCTTAAAAATCAATATATTCATCCACGCTAAAATATTTAATAACAAAAATATAATTATGCCAACTTTGTTATTTTTCACAATAAAATAACAAATTAATGTACTAATAAATATACATGGTATAAACCATAATCTAGCAGGTGTTCCCTTTAATTGAATCAACATATAAAAAAAATTCTCTAAAAAATTATAATTATTACCTGTTATCAAACCAACGATCATATTACATAAAATAACTAATATACCAAATATAAAAAATGGTTTGATTAAACTTAAAAATTTTTTCCTAAAAAAATTAGCAAAAGTACCATCAATAGATAATACATACCCTGACAAAAAAAAGAATAAAGGCATATGAAAAGCATAAATTAACGAATTAATAAATTGCGGACAACCAATATGTCCATAATACATTAAACAAATACCAATACCTTTAGATACATCTATCCATAATAATCTATTTTTCATTTATAATTCTCCTCGTATAAGGTTTAATTAAAAAAATTGCAATGAAAACATATAATAAAACTGCTATGTTGTTAACACTAAAAAAAACCATTTCCCCTAAACATACACCTATTGAAGATAAAATCAATGAAATACGCTCTAAATTGCCTCTACATAAAATTAATACAATTAATAATATAAACAGCACAAATCCAATTATTCCAATACCCCCAATTAATTCCCAAAATAAATTACCTGATTCATAGATTATAGACATATTAAAACTATAATCCTGAACCGCTTGATCAAACGGCACCATAAACCCTGAACCAATTAAAGGATTATTTTGGTATTTTTCTTGAGAATTTTGCTGTAATTCTCTTCTTGATGATAAAATATCATTTGTATTATTTTTGTAAATATATTCATGTATTTCTGTATTTACTATATTTTTTATTGTTGAATTATAATAATAAAATGAAAATACAATTGTACCAATCATTAAAAAATATATTGCTTTTTTCACATTTATATTCATCAAAAAATGTATGAAAATAATAAATATAGAAACAAACATCCCTGTTCTTGACGCGGTTAGATATTGCATATATAGAATAAGTACAATTAATATTGTATAGATATCCATTTTATTTTTCTTTATATTTAATAAAACTGATATATACAACGTTCCCATAATTCCCATTAAATTTACATGATTAAAAACACCTTGAAAATTATCATTAACAAGTCTAAATTTTCCAAAAGGAATTATAAAAAAGCTGATAACAAAAAAAGGTGTTAATACATAAAATATATAATAGAGCCAATCTATTTCTTTTCTTGTATAATATATGCCATAAATTATTGCAACAAAACTCAGTCCAAAACTCCAGACTTTAAATATTGAAACAATCGGATAACTACTGGAAATAAAACTTGTTAATGTAACATATATACAAAACAACATCGTAAAAAACAGAATCAATTTTATGCCTTGGGATTTTATATTATAAAAAGTTAGTTTTAATATGTACAAAGAAATAACCAGAATAATACATAGCTTTAATGTATTTAAATTTCCTAGTGATGCTCCAGACGCACTGCTTAATAAATCCCTCATTGTAACAATGATCATATATTTGATAGCACCTATAACTTTTTCTTTTTGAATCAATTTTAAAGATCCAATGTAAAATATAAATCCAAATATAGGATGAAATAAACTTAAAATAAATAGAATAATGATATACTCATTAATATTCAAAAATAATTTTTTTTCTTTTAATTTCATATCATTACCCCATATTTAATATATCAAAAATAATATTTGCCATATTTTCTATTGTATAATCTTTAATTATTTGAAGAGATCTTTTTGAAAAACTACAAATCTTTGTAGAATCATTTATTAATTCATATATGCTTTGTGCAAGTACATTAATATTGTCAGCAGGAATAATATACCCATTATGTTTGATCAATTCTTTTCCAGCTACACATTTATTCGTTGTGATAACAGGCAAGCCATTAGCCATAGCTTCATTAACTACTAATCCCCATATATCTTCCCTAGTTGGTAAAACAAAAATATCAGATATTTGATAAAATTGAAATAAATGTTTTTTATCCATAAACTCAAAGAAAAAAACGTTATTTAAGTGATATTCATTAATATATTTTTGATATTCTTCTGTTGGTTTCCCACCAACAATGTAAAATGAAATATTTTTAGGTAATTTATAAATTGCTTTTAATAATACATCTATTCCTTTACGATAAATCATTTGACCTACAAATATTACTATTTTTTTGTCACTTATACTTAATTTATTTTTTAATAATTCTTTTTCCACTTCATTCAATGGTTTGTTTAAAATATCTTTTTTATATAGAGACGTGAAAGGATAAACATATATTTTTTCCTTTTTTGCTCCATAATGTAATAGATATTGGCTTGTTTCTTTTCCAGTGCTTAACCAATATGTAGCCTTACTTATAAAATATTTTTTTATCAAATAATTTATTTTTCTTTCATGTTTAATATATCCACCATCACAATTTAAATAAAATGGTATTTTCTTTAAATTTAAATATTGTATAGCCAACATTCCTGTTGGTGTACTATATCCACCTACAATAATACGATCATATTTTTTATTCAAGTGCCTTAAAACTTCAAAACAGATAGCAGTATCATGACCTATGGATTTTCCTTTTAAAAATACAGCCTTATAATTTAGATTTTTATCAACGTTCCATTCTCGATCAGTTGCTTGCCTTCTTTCAAATAATACAGTTAGTTTGCACAGTTTCCCCAATTCATTAAAAAAATCAACACGGTATGGAGAAGGTATATTTGTTAAAAATAAAACTCTCATCCAAATATCCTCCTGTATCCTGTATTTTTAATACTCTCTTGATTTTTACTATTTATATATTGTTGAGCATTTTTGACATAAGTATTAAATTCCTCTTTATCCATTTCAATGAACTCATTAATAATATCAATAAATTTATTCATATCCTTTAATGAAACAATTTTTCCACATTTGTATCTATCAAAATCTAACCAAGGAGTTGTATTACTAATAACTGGAATACATCCTGCTAATAATGATTCACTTATTACATGTCCAAAATTTTCTCCAAATGTTGGAAATAAAAAAACATCATAATCTCCAAATGTTTCAGGAGCTTTTTCTGAATCACATTCACCCATATAATGCCAATTTATTAAAGAATTCTTTAATTCATTCTTACACTTTTCCCAATATACTGAATCTTCTATATTTCCATATATATCAAAAGTTACATTTTTATTTATTTTCTTTAACACTTGAATTGCAAATAGTAAATTTTTCTTTTCACATATTCTAGATAAAAAAATAATTTTTAATTCATGTTGATTTTTTTGTCGCTTATGCTCAATCTTTATATTTCTAGGTAAATCTTCAGCAATCATACATTCAGCATTTTGACCTATAATTTCCTTTAATTCTCTTTCTTCGACTAAAGAAGTAACTGACCAAAGTATACTTTTGAATAAACCAAATATTTTCATCATATTAATAAAAAGACTCTTTCTTATACTATGTATACCTAACGCTCCTTTTGAAAAGGATCCCATTGATGCAATAACAACTTTTTTTCGAATCATATTAAACTTATTCAATAACATAAGTTTAATTGCATAATCATTATATGGTCCGCAACAATAAATAACATCTATATTTTTCGATAATTCTTGAATAAGTTTAAATTTAAAACCATTAGGCTTAACATACCACACTTTAGCTTTTCCAATCTGATTCCAAGAATCATAGACAATATTAGAATATGAACTTATGTCTCCATGATCTCTATCATTTGTTAATATCCTAATATCATATTCATCACCTAACAATCTGTTAAATTCTTTATTGTTCTTACGGGTCCACCATCTTTATATCCAGGAAGATACCTCCCCATAAGTATTAATATTTTTTTCATCTCATTTCTTCTTTCTGTTTCTCAAATATCTTTGCATCAACCAAAAATCTATACCAGTACGCTTGAAGAAAAGCAAATATTTTTCCTTCTTTACCATCCAAGAAACCTAATTTAAAATAATAACGATAAATATAATAGAGTTTTGCTCTAAATCCCATCGGTAATTTATAATAAATACTAAACTTAATAAATCTCTTTATTTTCGCTGATTTATTAAGTTTTACTTTTGTATCTTTTGATGAAGAAACAAAATAATCCTGTACTTCTCTTGAAGAATATTTATTATGTTTGTCTATCCAAACAGATAAATCCTTATAATCACGATGATATGAATCAAAATGAGTTTCAACTGATTTTCCTTCAATCAATACTATGTGTTCATCCATATTACGGTCTTCCATGAATCCTTTATCCTTTTTATAAACAATCATTTTTCTAAATGGATAAATACCTCCATGTTTTAATGGTTTTCCTAAAAAATTTACTTCAAACCTTACAACTATACCATTTATATCTGTATCCATATTGTTATTGCATATGTCGTTTATCTCATTTGCCGCATTGCTTGAAATAATTTCATCTGCATCTAACGCATGATCCATACTGTTTTGATATCTAGATTATTTAAAGCATAAATAAACTGTTTTGCCTGATTAATAAATTCATGTTGTATAACTTCAGCACCTAGTGATCTTGCTATATCTACAGTTTTGTCTGTACTGTAGCTGTCAACAACCACAATTCTCTTTGAAATAGACTGAACTGAATTAATTGCATTTGCAATATTCTTTTCTTCATTATAAGTTAAAATAATAGTAGTTAAATCAGCCATTATTACTTATTCTCCCAATCCGCTAATTCTTCTCTTACTAACTTTACTTCTAATAATTTATTCTTTACTTCTTCTAATGTCATCAATCTTGTATTATTAGAATTAAACTGTGTTAATGTATTCTTACTCATTCCTTCAAAGAAATATTTATCATAGTTTAGATCTCTTTTATCACATGGTACCCGATAAAAATTGCCCATATCTATGGCATTGGCACATTCTTCATCTGTCAGCAATGTCTCATACATCTTCTCTCCATGTCTGATCCCGATTACTTTGATCTCATTATCTGCTTTGAATAATTCCTTCACTGCTTTTGCCAGTACTTCGATCGTACACGCTGGTGCTTTCTGTACAAAGATATCGCCGCTTTCTCCATTTTCAAATGCAAATAACACTAAGTCTACTGCCTCTTCTAATGTCATTACGAA
>BAHP02000030.1 GCA_000508865.1 Clostridiales bacterium VE202-01 | reverse complement strand
CCTATAATGCATTAGTAAAGGCATACTTAGAGTTAAGATTAATCCCAGATAAAAGTTTATTGCAGGAATTGATCGATAAAGCGCAATCACTAGATGGTGCAAATTATAGTGCAAAGACATGGAATGTAGTAGTGAAAGCTTTAGGAGAAGCAAAAGAAGTATTAGATAATTTTGAAGCTAGTCAGGCAGAGGTGGACAATGCAAAAGATACACTAGCAAAGGCTATGGCAAAATTACAGGAAGTAAATACTGTTAAAACTGAAGCTACGGTAAGTGTAGCTACTGGTGATAATGTGCCAGTTTTTGAATGGTTTGTTTGTGGAGCTTTATTAAGTTTGATATTTATGTTAAAAAAAGTAAAATTTTGATGTAATTAATTAAATTGTGTAGACAATTTAGTTAATAAAAATTATAATTAAAGTAATAGAGGATTGTTACTTTAATTAGGCAAGACCAGAAACTAAATGTTTTTAGTCTTGCCTTTTAATATTTTTTGGATTATTAACAGTAAACTACTGTTCTAATAATAAATAAAAAAAGAGGAGGTGAAATAAAACCTAATGAATGTATGAAAGGAGGATAGAAATGAAAAAAATAATTAAAATTATTTTAAGTACATTCATTATATTTGCATCTATATCAATTTATGTTGTACATGGTGAAGATAATGATCTTGAAGGTAAAGGAACTAATGATGATCCATATTTAATTAGTTCGAAAGAAGATTTAATTAAAATGTCTTCACTTGTAAATAATGGAGATAGTTATTTAAATGCTCATTATAAATTGACGACAAATATTGATATGGCAGAAATTGATTTTGCACCGATCGGAAGTACAAGTGGTTTTTCTGGGGTTCTTGATGGAAATGGTTATGCAATTTCTAATTTAGTAATCAATAGTACTGGTGATCAGATTGGATTGATTAGTTTTTTAAATGGGGGAACAGTAAAAAATTTAGGAATTGAAAGTGGCGTAATCACAGGTGGTAATAGAACTGGTGCCCTTGTTGGAAGAACGATGTATGCTAATATCATTAATTGTTACAGTAAAGCAGATGTAAATGGGAAAAATGATGTTGGTGGAATAGTCGGGATGTTTAATAATTCTACCATGTTAAATTGTTATGTTTGGGGAGAAATAAATAGTAGTGGAGTAACAGCTGGGGGAATAGTTGGCGGTGCTAATCGCAGTATTGATCCGGCAACACCAACAGTGTTAAAAAATTGTTATAGTTTAGCTACAGTTGTTGGTCAACAGTATGTAGGTAGTGCAATTGGTTATGATGAAAGTGTTGCTGGAGCTAGTTATGAAATTACCATGAGCAGTATTTACTATGACAGTTCGGTAACAGGAATTGGTAATAGCAGTCATTCAGGTGTAAATGGCATAGAAACAGCAGCCTTTCAAGATGGACGTTTATTAGAAGCTTTAAACAGTGGCTGTGAAGAGGGTTATAGCCCATGGGTCAAAGGCGCACTAGGATATCCAGAATTTAATGATGGTATGTCTGAATGTGGTTTGATTGGACAAGGAACTAAAGATGTTCCATATTTAATTAAAACTCCCGAAGATCTAGTATTAATGTCACAGATTATTAATGATGATGCATTGTATGGTGATGCTTATTATAAATTAACTAGTGATATTGATATGAATGATATCGATTTTCAGCCGATTACACGTTTTAGTGGTGTTTTAGATGGTAATCAGTATTATCTTTTGAATCTAAATATCAATGAACCTGATTTAGAAAATGTGGGTTTAATTGGTTTTTTAGATGGTGGTACAATTAAAAATCTTGGAATTGAAAGTGGAACTATTATTGGCGGTAATCATACTGGGGCTTTAGTGGGAAAAACAATGCAGGCAACGATCTTAAATTGTTACAGTAAAGCTAATGTTGAAGGTGCTAATGATACTGGTGGAATAGTTGGAATGTTTAATAATTCTACTATGTTAAATTGTTATGTTTGGGGAAATATTAGCGGTAAGATAACTGTTGGTGGCGTTGTTGGAAGTGCTAATCGTAGTATTGCTCCAGAGTTTATGGCAACTATAGATAATTGTTATAGTCGTGCTGTTGTTAGTGGTGATCAGCATGTAGGGATCATTGTAGGTTATGATGAAGGCGCGGTTAGTGATAATTATCGAATTACCATGAGTAATCTTTATTATGAACAAAATCAAATAGCTATTGGAAATAATGATAATCGTACTGGTTTGATTCCAATTGATTTAGAAGAATTTAGTAATGGTGAGTTGATTATAAAATTAAATAATAATTTAACTGCTGATTATTTTACGTGGCTTGAAGATAACACTGGATATCCGGGATTTAGAGGTAAGGTTTTTATTAAAACAACTTTATCAGGACATGGTAGTTTAGAAGAACCTTATTTGATCAAGACGGTTGATGATTTAAAGGAAATGGAAAGGGTCGTTAATATGGCCACGGAATTTTCGACAGCTTATTATCAGTTAAAAGCAAATCTTGATTTGAAAGGAATTGAATTTAATGGTTTTAGTTCAATTATTCCTTTTAAAGGAACTTTTGATGGTGATGGACATGTTATCAAAAATATCAATATTAAAGTAGATAATGGTCAAAACATTGGATTATTCCATCAAGTTGAAGGAGGTACAATTAAAAATCTAGGAATTGATAGTGGTAAAGTTGAAGGTGGATATAAAGTTGGAGCGTTGATTGGGCGAAGTATGCAGGCAACGATTTTAAATTGTTACAACAATGCAACGATAAAAGGTTTTGAAGATGTTGGTGGAATCGTAGGAATGTTAAATAATTCTGATCTTTTAAACAGCTACAATAATGGTATTGTCAGTGGTTCTAAATCATTAGGTGGTTTAGCAGGTTCTATTTGTCGTAGTCTTAATCCAACAGTAGCAGCAAATATAATTAATTCTTATAATTTAGGACGAGTTCATTGGGGAACTTATTCAGGTAAAATAGGTGGATTTATTGAACAAGATGACAATCTTGCAAATTATGATCATCTTTATTACAATCAAGAAAATTTACCTGATGTTGCAATTGGAAATCTTGTTACAGTTTCAACTATTACAGGAATGAATAAAGCTGAGATGATGAGTCAAAGTTTTGTGGATACATTGAATCAATCTTGTCAAGAAAATTATAGTGAATGGAAATTAGGAACAGATAATGTAGCTAGATTAGCTATTTTTGATGATGCTAATGAATTAGAAAAGTTTATGGCCGGTATTGAAAATGAGCCTGAAATTATAGATGATCAGTTAGTTTTACCAAAATCAGATGATGATCGCTATCAGGCTGTATTATTTGGTTCAAGTAATGAACAGGTTATTGATTTAAATGGTCATGTTTATCAGCCTTTAACAAAGCAAAAAGTATATTTGATTTATGATATTTTAGATACTTTGAGCAGTGAAATAGTATGCCGGCTTGATCGTAATATAACTGTTACAGTTGCTGGTAAATATAGTAATACAGGTACTAATAAAATGCCAAATGTTGTTCCTGGTCTTCAAGAATGGTATGGTCTAGATGGTGATTTTAAACTTGAAAATGGGGCTCGGATCGTTTATGAAGATCAAATGGCGAAAACAAGTGCCAAAATGCTGCAAATGTATTTAACTGAAATGATAGGAGTAACATTAGAAGTAAGCGAAGCTGCCGCTGTAAGTGGTGATATTGTTATTAAATATACACCAGATAAATTAAATGAATTAGGTGATGAAGGATATTATATTAATATTGGTGACCAGGTTGTAATTAGTGCACCTAGTGATACGGGAATGCTTTATGGTGGCGTTTCTATTGCTCAGATTTTATATCAAGATGAAAACCATGATACAATTCCATTGGGGATTATTCGCGATTATCCACAATACTCAGTTCGTGGTGGAATGCTTGATGTGGCTAGACGTTATTTTGATTTAGATTACATTGAAGAGATGGGTAAATATATGGCCTGGTTTAAAATGAATACATTCCATCTTCATATTAATGAAGATAGTGGACTTGGTGGTGAGTACAGTTCTTCATTTGTAGTTGAAAGTAAAAAATATCCGGTCTTGAATACATATAATTTAGAAAATGGTAATTATGTATGGTCACAAGATGATTATCGTCAGATGCAAAAGAATTTGAAACAATTTGGTGTTGATGTTATTACTGAAATCGATTCACCTGGACATGCAACAATTTTTAATTTAATTGATCCAGAAATAGTTAACGGCTCTAATTTTGATTTAAGTAATCACTATGATGAATGTTTAGATTTGATCAGTAGTGTTTTTGATGAATTTTTAGACGGTGATGATCCAGTATTCCAAAGTGCTGCTGTTCATATTGGAACTGATGAATCATCTAATACAAACGAAAATATGCGTCGCTATATTAATGATCTAGCTCAATATTGTTTATCAAAAGATAATATCGATAAAGTCTATTTTTGGGGTAATCTCTCTGTTTATTATGGGGCTAGTGAAATTGATTCTAAAAATGTTGTTAATCAAATTTGGGATTCTGCTGATCAGCGAGTTGAACAAGCTTTAGCAGATGGTTTTGAAATCATCAATTCAACTTCTAATAGCATGTATTTGATTCCAGGTAATAGTAATGGTCTGCATAATGGTTATGTAGATATGGCGACTTTCTATGATACCTGGAGAGGATGCAGTGATTTTGATACCCATCGAATTGGTAATCCGACTTATATAGCTTCACGTAATTATTATGCTCAATATGATTTGTTACGGGGAAATCCACAGATCATTGGAACGCTTTTCTGTAATTGGAATGACCGTTCTTGGGCTAATGATTTTGATGTTTTGGATCTAGTTTTATCTTATATTGGTGTAATTAGTGAAAAGAGCTGGTATGGTGATGATGATCGTTTTGAAAGTGGTAATGATTTTGTAGAAGCATTTGAACAAGTTGGTGACTATGCCCCTGGTGCTAATCCAAGAAAGTATGTAGCTACAAATTCAAGTATTATCGCTAAGTATGATTTTGAAGAAATGGCTGATCTGAAAATTAATGATCTAGAAAATGGCTATGATGCTCAAGTACAGGCTGCTGATCTTGCGACAATGAATGAAGAATATCTTAATGGAAAAGTTTTACAGCTTGAACCACAAAGTAATCTTTCTTTACCATTTGCAAGTGTTGGTTATCCTTATACAGTCAATTTTGATTTATATTTGAAAGGCACACAAAGAGATGATGCCGTGCTATTTACTGATGATTTTTGTACGTTCTATTTGAATTATCAAAATCAGGGTGTTAGTTTTAAAGTTGGTAAATATATTTATACGTATAATATTAATTTACCGCTAGATGAATGGTTAAATATTACTTTAACAAGTACATATATTCATGGTGTTAATGCAACAACATTATTAAAAGTTGATGGTATTACTTATAATCCTACTTTAATTGAAGGACCTGCAAGTGTTTCGTCACATTCAGCGACATCATATTTACCAACTAATAAGATGTTTAACGGTATTAATGGTTATTTAGATAATTTAACAATTGGAAATAAATATAATCAAAATCTTGATTCATCTTTAGAATATGAATTTGCAGGTACGGGAACTGCTGAGAATCCATATTTGATTAATTCAGAAAAAGAATTATTATTGTTTGCAAATGAAATTAATAGTGGGGAAATGATGCAAGCATATTTTAAATTAACTAATGATTTAGATATGCAAAATTATAAATATACACCAGCAGCTGTATTCAATGGTGTTTTTGATGGCGATGGACATACGATCTCTAATTTAACGATTAATCAGCCACAAGGAGAAAATGTTGGGCTGATTGGTTTATTAGAACGCGGAACGATTAAAAATGTTGAGCTTAGAAACGCTAATATAACTGGTAAAGCTAAAGTTGGTGGATTAGTTGGACGGACGATGTATGCGACAATTATAAATTGTGGTGTTGAAGCTAATGTTAATGGCAGCAATGATACAGGTGGAATCGTCGGAATGTTTAATAATTCAACGATGATTAATTGTTATGCATGGAGTGAAGTAGCAGGAACAGTAGAAACAGCAGGTGGTTTAGTTGGTGCAGCTAATCGCAGTATTGATCCTAACACACCAACTATTATCAAGAATTGTTATGTTAAAGCTGATGTAACAGCACCTCGATTTAGTGGTGTAGTGGCCGGATATGATGAATCTGTTGCAGGTGAATCATACCAAGTTACTTATCAAAATATTTATTATGAAAGTAGTAAAGCTGGTTTTGGAAATACAAATAATTTTGAAGATTAAATGGCTTGAGTTGATGAGTTTACAGATGGAACATTATTAAACGAATTGAATGCTAATTTAGATACTGAATATTGTGCATGGATAAGTGGTGAAAATAATTATCCAGTATTTAAAAATATTGTTGAGACTGATAAATTAGCTTTACAAATTGCCATTGAAATGGCGGAAAAAGCAAGTTTAGAAAATGTTGTACCAGCCGTAGTAACTGAATTCAATGAAGCTTTAACAAATGCTAAAGCAGTATACGAAAATACTAAAGCAGTTCAAGAAGAAGTAAATAATGCCTTTGATCGACTAGCAAGGGCAATGCAGATGTTGGAATTCTATCAAGGTGATAAGAGTGCATTACAAAAACAAGTAGATCAAATCAATGGATTAGATGAAAGTAAATACATTGAATCATCATGGTCTGATATGTTACCAGTATTAGATAATGCAAATGTTGTATTGGCTGATGTT
>BAHP02000031.1 GCA_000508865.1 Clostridiales bacterium VE202-01 | reverse complement strand
TTTTTTATTATCGATAAGTGTAGATAGTTTTACCTGCTTTGATTGAGGAGGCGGTGGTCATAGCTTTAATAGGATGGCTGTAATGATTACATATTACAATAGGTGTGATAATTTTATAATTATGTTTTTTTTAACAATTCTTCGCTCAATGTAACAATAGGAGTTCCAACTTTTACAAGATCACCAACTTTGATTTGATAATCGTAGTTGGCTGCATTAGGCTTGAGCGATTGAATACCGATATGCACTAGTATTTCTACTCCATCTGGGGTTAAAATTCCAAAAGCGTGTTTTGTTGGGGCAATTACACTAATTTTTCCTTGGCAAGGTGCACAAATACAGTTTGAAGATACTTCAATTGCTAGTCCATCACCAATTAGTTTATTAGAGAAAGCTTTGTCAGGAACATTTTGTAAATGAATGATTTTACCACTAACAGGTGCACATATATGATTTTTTTTATTTGAAGTTATGATTTTTGAAATAAAAAGCATTCTGTTTCGTTCCTCCTTTATAAATATTAAAAGGCATTAGCTGTCAAGAATAACTGCTAATGCCTAATTTAATAGTAACATCACAATTAGATTCTACCTTGTAATTTTAATAATGTCAACTCAATTTTGTATATCAAGTTAAATATATGAAACATTATTATTAACATTTAAGGATGTTACTTGTTTGAATTATTGTTTTAGTTGACATATTTTGATATTAAAGGTTATAATTTTAGAAAGGTGCAGAGGTGACAAATCTGCAATATTTTATTTTGGGACGATTAGTTTATAATAAGGTAGGGAAATGATGAGCTATATTCAACGTTTAGGAAAATCTTTAATGTTACCGGTATCAGTAATGCCGATAGCAGCGTTATTAAAAGGGATCGGATATTGGATCGATCCAGTTGGTTGGGGAAGTAATAATTGGATTGCGGCATTTTTAATAGAGTCTGGTACAGCGATAATTGATAATTTACCGTTACTGTTTGCAGTTGGTATTGCGATTGGGATGACTCGTGAAAAAGACATGACAGTAGCAATTTGTGCAGTTGTCTGTTATTTGATTGTGGTGAAAATATTATCTCCAGAATCTGTTGCTTTAATTAGGAATATTGCAGTAGAAAAAGTGCCTCTAGCTTTTAAAAATACAGCTAATACTTTAGTTGGGATAATTGTAGGTCTGCTGGTTGCTTTTAATTATCAGCATTTTTCAAAGACTAAATTACCATTGGCCTTATCTTTTTTTAGTGGAAAGCGTTTTGTTCCGATTATATCGACATTTATGATGTTAATAATATCAGCACTATTGATAATCATTTGGCCGTTTTTATACAGCATATTTATGGGACTAGGTAAAGCAATATCAGGATTAGGACCAGCTGGTGCTGGATTATATGGTTTTTTTAATCGCCTTTTAGTTTCAACGGGATTACATCATGCACTAAATTCAGTATTCTGGTTTGATAGTGCAGGGATTGATGATATTGGTAAGTTTTGGGGAACGATATCTGGTGGTGTCCGTGGGATAACAGGGATGTATCAGGCTGGCTTTTTTCCAGTAATGATGTTTGGTCTTCCAGCAGCTGGAATCGCGATATATCAATGTGCACGACCAGAAAAGAAAAAACAAGTGGGATCGATTTTATTATCTGCCGCATTTGCTTCTTTTTTAACAGGGGTGACGGAACCATTAGAGTTTTCGTTTATGTTTGTAGCTCCGATTCTTTATATAATTCATGCTGTTTTAACGGGAATAATGATGTTTGTAGCTGCCTCTTTTCAATGGATAGCGGGATTTGGTTTTTCGGCGGGATTGATTGATTATATATTAAGTATAAAATCGCCATTTGCAAATGATATTTTTATGTTGATACCTTTAGGATTAGTCTGCGGTTTAATTTATTACTGTATTTTTAGATTTTTGATTATTCGTTATGATCTTATGACCCCAGGTAGAGAAATTGAGGATATAGTTATTGAGGTGGATGAAGAAGAATATGGGGTCACATTGGTAAATCAGGATTATGATGAAATAGCTATTTTGATATTAGAGGCATTAGGTGGCCGCAGTAATGTGATTTTTGTTGATAGTTGTATTACGCGCTTAAGAATAGAATTAAAAGATGCTGATATAATTGATGAACAACAGATTTTAGCGACCGGTGCAGCGGGAATAGTTAAAGTTAATAAAAATAGTATTCAAATTATTATGGGAACAGAAGTAGGATTTATTGTTGATTCAATCAACGATATATTGATGTAGAAAGAGGTGGCAGAGTTGAAAATATTAAAAGTTTTTAACAATAACAGCATAGCTGCAATTTCGGATGAATTAGGCGATATTATTTTAACGGGTTCTGGTATTGGGTTTCAAAAGAAGATAGGGGACTTAGTGGATGAATCTAAAATAGAAAAAACATATTTATTTAAAGATGAGCAAAAGAAGCGTTTTGAACAGTCAATTGCTGAAGTACCTGCTGTTTATTTTGAAATTGCCAATAAGATAGTTGCTAAAGCAAGCAAAGATCTAGAAACAGATTTTAGTGGTGAAATTTTATCGCTATAAGTGATCACCTCTCTTTTGCTGTTAAGCGAAAAAAAGAACATGTTTATTTACCGAATATAATTTTAAATGAGACAAAAACGCTTTATAAAAAAGAATTTCAAGTTGGATTATGGGCTCTTGACTATATTGAAAGAAAAATAGGAATTCGATTAGATGATGATGAAGCTGGATATTTAGCTTTGCATTTAGTCAATTTTTCGTTTAATGATAAGGCAAATAATGCAATTAGAATAGTTACTTTGACAAAGGAAGTTTTAAATTTAATTAAAACAACTATGAAAATAGAGTTAGAAGAAGATTCTATTGGTTATGCAAGAATTTCGATTCATTTAAAATATTTAGCTGAAAGAATTTTTAGAAATGAAGAAGTCAACTTTGAGGATACAACATCAGATATTCGTGATATGCTTAAAGAAAATGCACGATTAGCTTTATGTATTAATAGAATAGTAAAATTAATCAAAGATCGTTATGATTATATTTTGTCACCTGATGAGCAGACTTACCTATGTATTCATATTAAAAAAATACTGATTTTTAGTTAAAATTAACTAAATAAAATTAAAATACAAGTTTATATTTAGTAAAAACGGTTGACAGAGATTTATGCAATGATATAATAGAAGTGCGATAGGATTGTTACTTTAAGTAGGCAAGACCAGATGCTGGATATGCTTTTTGGTGTATCGGTATTTGGTCTTTATTTGTAGTAGTGTTCTATGCAATACGTAAACTTAAATTATTAGTGAACGTGGAAATCTAATTGATTTAAAGTTATACGAGAAAGGAGAACGAGATGAAAAAAACATTAAAAAAAGTGTTAACAGTTGCTTTAACATTATCGATGACTTTTAGTTCATTAGTTATGTTAAATTCAGTAAATGCAGAAGAAATTTCAAACTACACAATATATCCAACTCCTCAAGAAATGATATATAGCGATGATAGCTTTTCAATTTCTAATGATGTAAATGTGGTGTATGGTGATGCAATTGATAGTTTTACTAAAGATCATGCTGCTGATATATTAAGTATATTAAATAAAACATATACAATCAGCGAAACTATCGATGCAAATAAAACAAATTTGATTATTGGGACATATAATTCAAATGATTATGTAGACAGTTATTTTAAAAGCAACAGTTTAATCGATAGTGAGGATTTATTTACCAACTATGATTCTTATATTTTAGATATCAATAATGGTGTTATTGCAGTACTAGGTAAAGATACTGATGCTGCTTTCCACGGATTGACATCATTAAAACATATTTTTAACCAAGTTAAAGATAATAATATTTTAAATGTAAAGATCAATGATTATGCTGATGTAAAAGGACGTGGATTTATCGAAGGGTATTATGGAAATCCTTGGTCAAATGAAGATCGTGCGGATTTGATGACATTTGGTGGAGATTATAAGTTAAATCAATATATTTATGCTCCTAAAGATGATCCTAAGCATAATTCAAATTGGAAAGCTTTATATACAGATGAAGAATTAGTTGGCATTAGCAAATTGGCAGAAGCAGGTAATAAAAGTAAATGTTACTATGTTTATGCATTACATCCATTTATGTATAATGCAATTCGTTTTAATACTGATGAAAATTATGAAACAGATTTAAATATTATAAAAACTAAATTTGAACAGTTAATGTCAGTTGGAGTAAAGCAATTTGCAATTTTAGCAGATGATGCTTCTGTTCCATCACAAGGGGCACAATGTTACGTTCGTTTAATGAGTGACTTAACTGAATGGCTAATTGAAAAACAAGCAACTGTATCAGGATTAAAATCAGATACGATTTTTTGCCCAAATGACTATATGGGATATGGTTCAAGTACACAGATGCAAACTTTGAAACAACTGCCAGATTCAGTAAGTATTATTCAAACTGGTGGTAGAGTTTGGGGTGAAGTAGGGCCAAGCTTCAATGATAGATTCTATCAAAATATGGGACGTCCTGCTTATATGTGGATCAACTGGCCATGTAGCGATAATACAAAAGATGGTTTAATTATGGGTGGAGCTGAAGCAGTTTTAAAACCTAATGTTGATCCATCAACTGTTGAAGGAATTGTTTTAAATCCAATGCAACAGTCAGAACCTAGTAAAGAAGCATTGTTTACTAATGCTGATTATGCATGGAATATTTGGGAAGAGGCAAGTAAATATGATCAAGTATGGCATGATTCATTTAATTATATGGATCATGGAACAATTGATGATACGCCTGCTTCAATTGCATTACGTGAATTGAGTAAACATATGATGAATTCACAGCAAATTGGTAATGAAGAATCAGTTGATTTAAAAGATAAATTATCTAGTTTTATCAATGATTTGAATGCTGGTAATGATATTTTAGCTCAAGCTGATGATTTAATTGCTGAATTTAAATTATTACAGGATAGTGCTAATACATATCGTAATAATCCTGGAAATGAAAGAACAAGAGATCAAATTATTTATTGGTTAGATTGTTGGCAAGAAACAACAGAATCAATTATTAATTATTTAAATGCTGCTAAATCATTACAAAATGATGAAGAGGGCAGTGTAATATGGGATTATTTTGCAGCTGGTCAAGCTGAATTCGATGCTTCTAGAACCCATGGATTCTTCTATGTAGATCATACTGAATATGCAAAAGTAGGTAGAAGATATATTTACCCATTCATGCAAAATTTAGATATTATTTTGTCAACAAAAGTAAGTACGATTGTTAATCCTGATCAAGAGGTTGTTTCTTTTATTACAAATCGTACAGATACACCAACTGGTGCATTAGATAATGCATTAGATAATAATGCAAGCACTGAGGTGATTTATAAAACACCAAATACAATTACTACTGGTACATATGTTGGTATTAGCTATAGTAGAGCTAAAGATGTTGATTCAGTAACATTTAGGTTAGGACAAAGTGGAAATCTAAATGATACATTCTTAAAAGCTAAACTAGAATATACTACAGATGGTAAAGAATGGCAGGATGTAAATGGTGAAGAATATGATTTACCACAGGAAATCAGTTTAACTGATTTAAATTTACATAATGTAAAAGCAATTAGAATGATTGCAACTACTGATAAAACAAATACTTGGTTAGGTGTTCGTGATATTGTAGTTAATGGTCAAGGTTTAGTAGATGATACAAGTGAAAAATATAATGCTAGTGTTATTAAAGTTGATCGATATGGAATTTATTCAACTTATGGTACTGCTAACTTGATAGATGATGATGACAGCACTTTTACATGGTTTAATCAAAATAGTCAAGCTGGCGATTATGTTGGTTTAGATCTAGGTTCTGTTTTACCACTTGGTAAAGTTAGATTTATCATGGGTAACTCTGGTACTGATTATTGGAATGCCTATGATTTAGAATATTCAAGTGATGGTACTAACTATACTGTTTTTGCAAGTTATACTCAAAACGTTGAAAAGAAAACAGTGGAAGCAGATTTAACCGGTATTAAAGCACGTTATGTGCGAGTTAGAAACACCCAAGACAAAGGTGTTTGGTTAAAAATGTCTGATTTTAGAGTTAATAAACCAAGCGATACATTTGTAGATACGAATAATGAAGATCTAAAAAATGTTGCTACAACAATTGACACTAATAGTGCATTAGTAGCACCAGTAGATACGATCGTATTAAATAGCAATGAGTATATTGGTATTACATTACCAAGAATTAGAGATTTAGCTAATATCGATCTACAATTAGTAAATGGTGATGCTTTAACATTACAAGTATCTAAAAATTATGTTGATTGGGTAGATGTTGATGCTAAGAGTACAGATTTGCCTGATGCACGTTATGTAAGATTGATCAATAATACTAATGAACCAATTACTTTTGGAATTACTAAATTTGAAGTGGTTTCAAATGAATTATCAGGACCATTTTTATTAGATAGTGATATTGGTATTAATTCATCTTGGGGTGTATCAGAAGATTGTCGTGATAATGGTGCAGCATTTGATGGAAATGTAGATACGATAACTGAATTTGCTGACTTACCACAAAAAGGGCAATATATTATTTATGATCTAGGTCAAGAAAGAATAATTAACAAACTAGCAATGTACTGCCAGGATTCAGCAGTTAATTATATTCGTGATGCTGATATTTTGATTTCAAATGATTTAGAAAACTGGACTAAAGTTATTACGATTGGTGATGGAATTGAAAATGAAGATGATGCTAATGTTACCTGCTTAAATTCAGATGCTGGATATAAGGCATCTAGTACATATCCAAATAAAGTATATGTAGAGGGAACAGCAGATAATATAACAGCACGTTATATTAAGATTTTAATTACTGCCACTAATAATAATCGTGCAGTTGTATTTAATGAAATTGTAGTTAATGATGGTGAATATGTTTCAGTATCAAATGATCCAACTTTTGATGCAAGTGTAATTGAAAAACAAGGATACATACCACAAAATATGTTTGATGGTAATTTAGCTACAGCATATAGACCAGATACTGATGATGCTGGTTATATTAGCTATACATTATCAGAAAATTTAGATGTTACAAAAATTAATATTATTCAAAAAGGAAGTATTTCTAACGCTAAAGTATTAATATTAGTTGATGGTGAAAATGGTAGAGAATGGGTACAAGCTGGTACTTTGAGTAAATCGTTAAATGAAATTTATTTACCATTCTGGTCAAATATTTATGAATTAAAATTTGAGTGGGAAGCAAATAATGTTCCTATGATTTCTGAAGTAATCATGTTAAACAGTGAAGATCATTTACCAAATCGTAACGATCTACAATCATATATTGCTGGATTAGATATTGTAGAAGATCGATATACAGTTGAATCATATCAATTATTCATCCAAAAATTAGGCGTAGCAAACACTATATTAGCTAATAACAACAGTACCCAAAAAGAATTAGATATGGCATTAACTGATTTACAGGATGCTGTAAATAATCTAGAAGAAATTGAAATACCACAAACAGATAAAACAGCATTACAAATAGCGGTAGATACGGCTAATACATTAAAAGCTCAAGGAGCTTTAGATAATGTTGTACCAGCGGTAGTTAATGAATTTAATGCCGCTTTAGAAGAAGCTCAAACTATTTTAGCCGATGTAAATGCTAGTCAAGTAGTAATTGATGCATCATTTACACGTTTATCAACAGCAATTCATATGTTGGAATTTGTAAAAGGTGATAAGAGTGCTTTAGAAGCCTTGATCAATGAAGCAAATAATTATGTAGAAGAAAACTACACCCCAGCTTCATGGACAGCATTCAAAGAAGCCTTAGATGCAGCAATTGAAGTCATGAATGATGAAAATGCATTAGAATATGAAGTAGTAGAAGTATTAAATAACTTAAAAGATGCAATTGGAAACTTAGTAATCAGAGTTGATAAAACAAGATTACAAGAAGCATATGACATGGTAAATGGCTTAGATAAGAGTCTATATACAGAAGGAAGTGTTGCTAACTTAGTAGAACCAATGGCAAATGCTAAAGCCGTATTAGAAGATCCAAATGCGACCCAAGAAGCAGTAGATAATGCATATGAAGCATTGATCAGAGCATACTTAGACTTAAGATTGATTCCAAATAAGGATCTATTACAAGAATTGATCAATAAAGCAAATAGCTTAAATGCGGCAAATTACAGTGCTAAATCATGGTCAGTGGTGGCAGAAGCATTAGATGAAGCCAAAGCAGTATTAAATGATCCAGAAGCAACCCAGGCAGAAGTAGATAATGCTAAAGAAGTATTAACAAAAGCAATGGCCGGATTAGAAGCAAATAATTCAGTAAAAGCCGGTGATAAAACAGCAAGTGTAGCTACTGGTGATACTATTAGCTTAGAACCATTAATGGGATTAACAGTGTTAGGTTTAGCTGGTTTATGGGTTTGTCGTAAGAAAGAGGAATGTTAAAATTTTAAACGGTTATGTATATTCATAACCGTTTAATTTATGAAGTTAATAAATGTATAAAAAATATTTAAATATTCTTGTGTGTAACTAAATAAAGTATTAAACTACAAAGGAAATAGGTATTTTAGTATTGACTTTTTTTGAAAACAGGATATACTAATATTAGTAATTATTACTGATAATTACTAATAACTAACTTATGAATGTGGAGGAAAATTATAATGGCTAAATTTGTATGTTCAGTATGTGGTTATGTTTATGAAGGAGATGCTGCTCCTGCAGAATGTCCTGTATGTCATGTTGGTGCAGATAAGTTTAAAAAAGTAGAAGGTGAAATGAAACTTGCTGCAGAACATGATTATGGTATTTATGCAAAAACAGTAAAAAATAATCCTGATATTTCTGAAGAAGATAAAAAATATATCTTTGAACAATTAAAAGCTAATTTTGAAGGTGAATGTTCAGAAGTAGGTATGTATTTATGTATGGCAAGAATTGCTCATAGAGAAGGTTATCCTGAAATTGGTTTATATTGGGAAAAAGCTGCTTATGAAGAAGCAGAACATGCTGCTAAATTTGCAGAATTATTAGGTGAAGATCTAGAACCAAATATGAAAGCAACAACTAAAGATAATTTAGCTTGGCGTGTTGATTGTGAATTCGGAGCAACAGCTGGTAAAGTTGATTTAGCAACTTGTGCTAAGAAAAATAACTTAGATGCTATTCATGATACAGTTCATGAAATGGCTAGAGATGAAGCTAGACATGGAAAAGCATTACAAGGATTACTTGAAAGATATTTTGGAAAATAATTAAATAGTAATTTTGTTTTTAAAGGTACAATCATAAATTATTCAAATTTATGATTGTGCTTTTTTATTTGTGCCAAGTTTTGCATTTCAATAATTTATAATGAATATAATAAATTTTTAAATATAAAAATTCAGATATAAAACAGACTAGATCAATGGAGAAGATTGTTTGTGCTTAGAGTCTATGATACAGTGAGTATACAAAATAAACACACAAGGCAATGACAATAAAAATACATGTTTTATGAAAATAAGCAGTTGATCACTTGTTGACTGCTTTTTCTATAACTAAAGATAAGATTGGAGTGCTATATTGAAAGATATTTTTACGGATTTAGAGTGCATTGCAAACCTTTGGTTTTACAGGGAAAAAAATATCAAGAAATTAGCACTCAGGGGTTGACAGTGCTAAAATAAAGTATATAATATAGTTAGCACTTAGGGAAGAGGAGTGCTAAAGGAGTGATGGACATGAATATTGAAAAATGGACTGCTAAAATGCAAGAAGCAATCCAAAAAGCAATTACGATGGCTAGTGAAAAGGGTCATCAAGTAGTAGATGTAGAACATTTTTTATTAGCGTTATTGGAAGATAGTGCTGGTATTTTATATCGTGTTTTATCAAGAAGTAATGTTGATATTACTAGTTTGCAAAATAAGTTGTTAAACAGACTTCAAAGTAAACCGGTCGTTAGTAATGTAGATATAAATAGTATTCGAATTTCTTATGATTTAAATCAGTTAATAAATTTATCTGATAAACAGATGCATAAATTTAAAGATGAGTATTTGAGTGTTGAACACTTGATTATGGCATTATTTGAATTGAATAGCTCATGGATCAAAGATTTATTAAATGAATATCATTTGAATCGAAAAGATGTTAAGAAAGTTATTGATGAAATGCGAGGTGATAATATGGTTAATAACCAAAATCCTGAAAATCAGTACGAAGTATTAGAAAAGTATGGTCGTGATTTAACTAAGGATGTCGCTGATGGTAAACTTGATCCGGTTATTGGTCGTGATGAGGAAATTCGTCGGGTAATTCAAATTTTGTCACGAAAAACAAAGAATAATCCAATCTTAATTGGAGAACCTGGTGTTGGTAAAACGGCAATCGTAGAAGGTTTAGCGTGGCGAATTTTCAAAAATGACGTTCCTGTTTCTTTACAAAATAAGACTTTATATGAACTTGATTTAGGTGCTTTAGTAGCCGGAGCTAAATATCGTGGTGAGTTTGAAGAAAGATTAAAAGCTGTTTTAAATGAGATTAAAAAAGCTGAAGGTGAAATTATTTTATTCATCGATGAAATTCATCAATTAGTTGGTGCTGGTAAAACTGATGGTGCAATGGATGCAGCCAATTTGTTAAAACCAATGTTAGCTCGTGGTGAACTGCACTGTATTGGAGCTACTACTTTAGATGAATATCGTATGTATATTGAAAAAGATGCTGCCTTAGAACGACGTTTTCAAAAAGTTCAGGTTGATGAACCAGACCAGGATGATACAATTGCTATTTTGCGTGGATTAAAAGATTCATTTGAATCACATCATGGTGTTCAGATTACTGATAGTGCGATTATTGGGGCAGTAAATATGTCACAGCGTTATATTACAGATCGTTTTTTACCAGATAAAGCAATTGATTTAATTGATGAAGCGTGTGCTTCAATTAGAATGGAAATTGATTCTTTGCCAGAAGAACTAGATGTTATTACGCGTGAGAAGAATCGATTAGAAATGGAACGTATTTCAATTGAAAAAGAAGATAAAAATGATGATAATGAAAAACGTTTAAATGAAATTAAGGCACGAATAGCTTCATTGGATGAACAAGTTAAAGGATTAAGTGATAAGTGGAAAGAAGAGAAAAAATCTTTAGATCATGTAAAAGAATTAAAAGATCAAAAAGTTCGTTTAGAAGCATTAAAGGAAAAATATCAAACTGAGGGTAATTTAGAAGAAGCTTCTAAAATTAAATATCAGACATTACCGCAAATTGAAAAAGAAATCCAGCAGTTTGAAGCTTCAAAACAAGAAGATGATCTATTACAAGAAAAAGTAACGGTTGAAACAGTAAGTGAAGTGATTGCGCGCTGGACAGGAATTCCTGTTAATAAATTAATGGAATCAGAGCGTGAAAAACTACTACGATTAGATGAAGCGTTAAAAGTAAGAGTTATTGGTCAAGATGATGCGATTGAAAAAGTAACTGATGCGATACTTAGATCACGGGCTGGTATCAATGATGAAAATCGACCAATTGGAAGCTTTTTATTCCTAGGGCCTACAGGTGTTGGTAAAACTGAAGTTGCTAAATCATTAGCTGAACAATTGTTTGATACTGAAAGAAATATTGTTCGTATTGATATGTCAGAATACATGGAAAAATTCAGTGTGTCTAGATTGGTTGGAGCGCCACCAGGATATGTAGGATATGAAGAAGGTGGACAATTAACAGAAGCAGTACGTCGGCATCCATACAGCATCGTTTTATTAGATGAGATTGAAAAAGCTCATGTGGAAGTGTTTAATATTCTATTGCAAGTATTGGATGATGGTCGGATCACTGATTCTAAAGGAAATCTAGTAAGTTTTAAAAATACGATTATTATCATGACTTCAAATATCGGTTCTAATTATTTACTTGAAGGTAATAACGAGGATACTAGAAATGCTGTTGACAGTGAATTGAAAGCTCATTTTAAACCTGAATTTTTAAATCGTATCGATGAGATCGTTTACTTTAACTCACTTGATCAAAGTGTTGTTAATAAAATAATTGATAAATTTATTAAGCAATTATCAGATCGTTTAAGTGATAAAAAGATTGTCATTTCTGTTAGTGATCGTGCTAAAGCCGTAATTAGTGAACAAGGTTATGATATAACATTTGGAGCGCGTCCATTAAAGAGATTTATTCAGTCTAATATTGAAACTTTAATTGCTCGTGAAATGATTAAAGGAACGATCAAGAATGGTAGTAGCGTAACCGTAGACTATGATAATGGTTTTAAATTATTAAGTTAATAGATAACTAGTAAATGTATTCTTATCTTATAATAGATAGGAATTACATTTTACTAGTTTTTTTATGTAATAAAACATTTAACAAACTAATAATAATTTGTTATAATAATAAAAAAAGATGGGAGTGATGAATATGAAAATTGCAATATCACAATTTGATATGTCTTTTGAAGATATAGAAACAAATAAAAAAGAAGTAAAAGATATTATTAAGGTTGCTAAATTAAATCATGCTGATTTAATTGTTTTTCCAGAAATGACCTTAACGGGATTTACAATGAAATGTAAAGAAATGTATGATGAAAGTATCGATGATTTTTTTAAAGAATTATCACAAAAATATTTTATTAAAATTATTTATGGTGCAATTAGTAAAAAAAATGATTTATATTATAATAGTTTAATAGCAGTTGATGGTCAGAAAGAATTACTTAGATATGATAAAATTCATCCATTTTTAAAAGAAAGAAATTATTATCATTGTGGTAATGAAATTCCTTATTGTAATATTAATGGATATAATATTAGTGGTTTTGTTTGTTATGATTTAAGATTTCCAGAAATCTTTCAATTAGCATCTAAAAACAGTGATATGATCGTTGTAATTGCGTCTTGGCCTAAAGAAAGAGATGAACATTGGATAACATTGTTGAAAGCTCGTGCAATTGAAAATCAATGTTATGTTTTAGGGGTGAATCGTGTTGGCCATGATCCAAATGAAAGTTATGTTGGTCATAGTGTTTTATTTGATCCATGGGGCATGCAGGTTAATGAAATGAGTGAGCAGGAAGGCTTGATCTATGTTTATATGGAACATACTTTAGTTGATCATGTAAGAAAAAATCGGAATTTAAAAAATGGTCGTAGAGAAGAATTGTATTATAAATTAATGAAAGAGTATAATGATAAATTATAGTAAATTGAGGTAGTATTTACCTCTTTTTATTTGATGTTTTAGTATGTTCTTAAATTTATCGTTAACAATTATAGTAGGAAGGTGACATATGAGAAGATTTTATAATGTAATATTGAAATTCATTTCACCCCAAGGTAATTTATCACGCTATTCATTGAGCTTTTGTATACTATTAGCTTTGCTGCCTACTTTAATTATATTTTTAAGAATTTTTCAAAATGATATTTTAAATTCACCGAATTTAATTGATTTGTTGTATGATTATATTCCAGAGATGATTTTAGCTCCATTTATTGAATATATTTTATCTCAGGAGTATGGGGATTTTACGTCTTTGATAATTTCAACAAGTTTTTCAATTTATCTAGCGAGCAATGCTTTTTATTCATTTATGTTGATTTCAAAAACAGACGAAGAATTCGATACTTATATGATTTTATTGAGAATCAAAGCGGTTGTTCTATTTGTTTTAATGATTTTAGCTATTGCTGGTTTGATTTTTATAAACTATATTATTTTAATTAATAAACCAGTTATAATGGTACTAGGATTATTGATCGTTTTTTATTATTTTTATCGTTATTTATCATTTGAAAAAAGACCTCTTTCATATGGTCTCATTGGTTCTGTGTTTACAAGCAGTTGTATTGTCTTGATCGGGGGAGGTTTTTTTTATGTTGTTGAACATTATAGTCGCTATAATACATTATATGGACCATTGGCTAGTTTGGTAGTAATGTTGATTTCTATTTACTTGATTTCTAATGTTATTTATTTTGGATATTGTTTAAATCATGAATATGGAAAATCTTTTTCTAAAAAGGTTTATAAACATCAAACATTTTATAGTATAGCCAATCAGTATATAGATAAAATAGTAAAGAAATTTAAATGGTAAAAGTAAGTATTTAGGTACTTGCTTTTATTATGATCAAAGTAATTTGGATGATTATTAATCGATATCGTTTATTACTTTTCTCAGTCGTGATTTCATGTTAGAATGGTACCGGAGGATTGTTATGCAGCGATATTTTATAAATGAAGATTTAAAAAATAAAAAAAATTTGATTTTATCTGCTGATGATTTACATCATTTAAAAAATGTGATGAGAAGTAGAAATGGTGATGAAATCACTTGTATTGATATAAATGGACAAGTATATTCTTGTATGATCGATGAGGTTGAACAAGGATCGATTAAAATTATCAAAGAAATAGACGAAAATAATGAACTGGATGTAGAAATAACGTTAATTTATGCTTTACCAAAGGGTGATAAATTTGAACTGGTTTTACAAAAGGCAACAGAATTGGGTGTGAGTCGGATAGTTCCTTTATTAACGCAGCGTTGTGTAGTTAAGACAGATAAAATAAAGTTTGAAAAAAAGCTGGCGCGTTATCAAAAAATATTGAAAGAGGCTGCTCAGCAGTCAAGAAGAAATAAGATTCCCCAAATTGTCAATGTCATTAAATTAGCTGAAATCAGTGAGTATTTAGGGACATATAATTTAGTCGCTTATGAAGAAAAAGCCAAAAGAGGAGAGCATTTAGCTTTAAAACAATGCTTGGATAAATTGGAATCTAATGATAAAATAACAATTATTGTAGGTAGTGAAGGCGGTTTTGAAGAAAAAGAAATTGAAATGATGGAAGCGTTGAAAATCAGTTCATGTTCTTTAGGAAAAAGAATTTTGCGAAGTGAAACAGCGCCCTTGTATATGTTAAGCATAATTGGTTATGCTAGGGAGATTGGTAAATGAAGATATTAGAATTGTTATATAAGTATCGTTATGAAGTGAAATTGAATAAAACTAATTTATTTTGTTTTGTTAATGATGGAAGTAAAGAAATCATCGATGAAGGATTTGATTATAAAGTAAAAAATCCTTGGGATTTGTTTGCGTATGAAGTCATTTTAAAAGGAATAAGGGCTAAAAGAACGATCAATGAATGTTATAATAAATTTGTAACTAATAATTATGATTTATTTGAACATATAAGCTATGAGCAAAGACAAAAAATATTTTTTTATGATATGGAGAAAGTAACAGCTTCATTAGTTAATTTTAAAGATATTGATAGTGGAGAAAACATTTATATACCTTATTTAGAATCATTTATAAACAAATACTATCTTAACGATTATTTGCTGGTGACATTAAAGCATCACAAATCTTATATAAAAAATTTTTCCAAAGAAATCGATATCTTTATTAAATTATATGGAATGCAGCCATATAAATCAGATTTTTCTACTTTACAGTTAGTTGGTCACGACTTAGAAAATGATTATTTTTATCACGATGACTTCAAAGTAGTTTATCAATTTAATAATAAAAAACTAGTTAATGAAATTTGTTTGATCGATAAATATACCCAAGAATATCCCGATCTACAATTAATCAAGGATGTTATGACAAAAATAATTAATCAAAAAAATGATACAGAAATTTTAGAATATTTATATGAACATAAATTTATTGGTGAAAAAACTTATAAGAAAATTATCAAAAAAATAGGATAAGGTGAATAGATGAAAACAGTAGCGTTCCATACATTAGGTTGTAAAGTAAATACATATGAATCAAATGCGATGTTAAAAATATTTAACGAAGCTGATTATCAAGAAGTTGATTTTAAAGAAGTTGCAGATGTTTATGTTATAAATACATGTACGGTTACTAATACCGGAGATAGTAAATCGCGACAGATGATCCGTAAGGCAATTCGTAAAAATCCCCAGGCTACGATATGTGTAGTAGGCTGTTACAGTCAAATAGCTCCTGAAGAAATAAGACAGATCGAAGGGGTAGGGGTTGTTTTAGGTACGCAATATCGAAAAGATATTGTTAAATATGTGGATGAATATATAAAAACTGGTCAGATGGTAATAAAAGTTGATAGTGTAATGAATTTAAGAAAGTTTGAAGACTTGAATATTGATCGTTTTAAAAATACCCGAGCTTTTTTAAAGATTCAAGATGGGTGTAATAATTTTTGTACATACTGTATTATTCCCTATGCTCGTGGTCGAGTTCGTTCCCGAGATAAAGATAGTGTTTTAAATCAGGCCAAACGTTTAGTAGCTAACGGCTATGTTGAAATTGTTTTGACTGGAATTCATACTGCTGGCTATGGCGAAGATCTGCAGGGGTATAGTTTTTATGATTTGTTAGTTGATTTAGTAAAAATCGAAGGACTTAAACGTTTAAGAATTTCTTCGATTGAAACTAGCCAGATCAGTGATGAGATCATTGATTTAATTGGTTCAAATGAAATAATTGTGGATCATTTACATGTTCCTTTGCAATCTGGATGTGATGCAACTTTAAAGCGGATGAATCGTAAATATACAACAGCTCAATATTTAGAAAAAATTAATAAAATACGAAGTTATTTACCAAATATTGCTTTTACTACTGATGTAATTGTTGGTTTTCCAGGTGAAACTGATGAAGAATTTGAACAGACATACAATTTTATTAAAAAAGTTAATTATAGTGAATTACATGTTTTTCCGTATTCACCACGTAAAAATACACCAGCAGCTAAAATGAAAGATCAGGTAAAGGATCAAATAAAACATGAACGAACAAATCGTCTGTTAGAGCTGTCTAAAGAGTTAAATCGAAATTTTGCTTTAAAACAAATAGGTAAATCACTCAAGGTATTGTTTGAAAAACGTGAAGGTGATTATTTGATTGGTCATGCAAGTGATTATTTGAAGGTGAAAGTTAAGACAGATGCTGATTTAATTGGTGAAATCGTTGATATCAAAATTGATAAATATGATGGAATATTGGAAGGAAGTGCAGGTTAATGAAACGTTTAAATGAATTATATGATATTGATAATGATATGAAAATATATTCAATTCATAGTGATTCGCGTTATGTTAAACCATATTCAATTTTCTTTTGTATTGAAGGATTAAGTGTTGATGGACATCGATATGTTGAAGATGCTATTTTTCAAGGAGCAAAAGTAATTGTTTATTCAAAAACTTTGCCATATTATCATGATAAAATTATTTATATTTTGGTAGATAATACGTTAGAGGAGTTAAATCGTGTTTCTAATATCTTTTATGATAATCCTAGTAATAAAATGAAAATTATTGGGGTTACAGGTAGTAGTGGAAAAACTATTGTAGCTTCAATGATCAAAGATGCGATGTCAAGATATTGTAATACTGGTTATATTGGAACTATTTCATTAGAATATAATGGTCGTAAAGAAGACTGTCCATATACCACCCCTGAAACTTTATATTTACAACGTAAATTATATGAGATGAATCGCGGTGGGGTGAAAGTTGTAGCAATGGAAGCATCGAGTCATGGTTTGTCTTTAGGTAGGGTCGATAGTGTTAATTTTAGTATTGCTGTAATGACTAATATTGGTGCTGAGCATTTAGATTTCCATGGTACTAGAGAGCAGTATGTTTTAGCTAAACAAAAGTTATTTGAGATGATCAAACCAACAGACTGGGCTGTTTTAAATAGTGATGACATCAATTTTTCTCAGATAAAAAATAATACTAAAGGAAAGGTCCTAACATATGGGATCGAAATTGATAGTGATGTCATGGCTAAAAATATTCGTTTATATTTAGATCATAGTGAGTTTGATTTAGTTTTTAAAGGTAATATTTTTCATGTTTCTTCACCCGTATTAGCTAAATTTAATATATATAATGTTTTAGCCTTAGTATGCGTTTTAATTGCCATGGGTTGTGATGATAATATGGTTTTGGAGGCTGTAAAAAATGTAAAACCGGTTGAAGGACGGATGGAACTGATTCAAACGGAAAAAAATTTTTCGGTAATTGTTGATTATTGCCAACATATTAGCAATTATGAAGATATTTTTGAATTTGTTGAAGGTGTGCGGCAAAATTGTGGTCGGTTAATTGCAGTGTTAGGTGCTCCGGGGAAACGTAATTATAAATTACGTAAAGAACTAGGACGGGTTGCTAATAAATATTTAGATCATGTGATTTTAACGCAGTTAGATGATCGTGGCGAAAATGTTTATGATATTTGTAAAACTATTCAATCTGAAATCGTTGATATTAATAGTGTAATCATTCCTTCAAGGCAAATTGCAATCGAGCAGGCAATAGAGATTGCTTGTAAAGATGATATTATTTTAGTTTTAGGTAAAGGACATGAAAAGTTTATCTCATTAGAAGTGGGACAGGCTGATTATCTTGGTGATAGTGTTATTGTAAAAGAAGCTATTGAACGAATATATGGAGGTAGTGATGATGAATTATAATAAAATGATCGATCATACGATTTTAAAAGCTGATGCAACTAAAAAAATGGTCAAGACAGTTATTGATGAAGCAAAGTTGTATCATTTTGCTTCAGTGTGTGTTAATCCTGTCTGGGTCAGTTTTTGTGCTGAAGAATTAGTTGATAGTGATGTTAAAGTATGTACGGTGATCGGTTTTCCACTAGGTGCTAGTACGACAGCGGTAAAAGTTTTTGAAACTAAAGATGCGATTGATAATGGAGCTGATGAAATTGATATGGTAATTAATATTGGCGCTTTAAAAGATGGAAATAAACAGTTAGTTTTAGATGAAATCAAAGCAGTTGTAAAGGCAGCAGGAAATAAATGTGTAAAAGTTATTATTGAAACTTGTTTGTTGAGTGATGAAGAGATCGTTTTGGCCTGTCAGTTAGCTAAAGAAGCTAAGGCAGCTTTTGTTAAAACATCAACAGGATTTTCAAGTGGTGGAGCAACTTTTAAAGATGTTGCTTTAATGAAATCAATAGTTGGTGATGAATTACAGGTTAAAGCTTCAGGTGGTGTGCGAAGCTATGAAGATATGAAAAAATTAATTGAAGCTGGGTCTATCAGAATTGGAACAAGTTCTGGCTGTAAAATAATAGATGCTCTTGTTAAAGATTGATTTTAAAAAAGATAAAAAGAATACTAATAAGGCTAAAGATAAAAATATTCCTAAGATTTTATAATAAATATAGGGGATATTTTTATTATAAATTGTAAGCGCTTAGATAAAGGAGGAGTTAAGAGTTTTAAAAGAGGATAAACAAGAATTATAAAAATAATAGAAAAGGGAAAGGTGTTATGAAAAAGATATTTTTGACAATTATAGCTGTATTAATGGTTTTTTCATCAACAAGTATAAATGTTTCAGCAGTTCAAGAGCAAACAGTAAGTGAAGATGTAAAAATTGAATTAATACAAAATAATAATGTCGTAGAGACAGGAATGAACAAGTTAGTACATAATAGAAATTATGTACGCTCAAGTAATAAAACAAATGGGGATGAAATAGTCATTACAGCACCTGAAGGTGTTCATTATCTAATGGTACAGTTAGATAAATATTGTGGTACCCCAAAAATTACAGGGACATTGGAAGAAGAACAAGTCGAAGGATCGATAAAACCTTCTAATATGGCTTCTTTAGAATACGAAGAAACTTTAGTTTACTTAATCAATAATGAGTTTCGTTTTACTATACCTGGTATAACGGGAACAGATGCAAATGGAAATACATTAGGAGGTGGAAATTGGCCATATGATTCTCGAGCATTTTCAACATCTGGAAATACAGAAAAAGTAATTACCGCTAGAGTAGCAACAGAAGAAGAAATTAATGCTCGAAGAAATCTAGCATTAAATCCGTTTGATTTGCGTGGTAATGATAATGGTGTTTCGGGTTCTAATAAAAAGGGGGACATCAGTGTTTTTCCACATGCTTATGCAAATCGTGTGACAGATAACAAACGTGAGTTTGAACCGCGAAATGCAATAGATGGATTTGAATTTAATGCTTCACATGTAGGTTTTCCATATCAAGCATGGGGTTGTGGAAATGAAAAGACAGATTCAGAATTTTCTGTTTTATTTGGACGTTACGTTGAAATTGATCAAATTGATATCACAGTAAGAGCGCAATGGAATCCACCACAACCAAATAATGCTAATGATCATGATATTAACTGGACAAGTGCAACATTAGAATTTTCTGATGGAACAGAAATGCCAATAAGCTTGCAAAAATTAGCATCACCACAGGTAATCAAATTACCAGAAAAGAAAGTGGTTTCGTGGGTACGTTTAAAAGATCTTCCAGTTAGTGAAGAAACGATTCCTGGTGATGGACGTAAGAAATTTTCTGCCTTGACAGAATTTAAAGTATGGGGTGTCGAGACAGATAATTCTAATGTTGATTTACCAAGTGCACAAAATTTAGTGAATTTAGCTAAAAAGGTTAATGATTACTGGATCAAGACAGGTGGAAATACGGGAGATGATGCGACTAATTATAATCATGGACATTCTATTTCTAGTGAATTTTGGGCACCATCAGTATTTTATACGGGAAATATGGAAGCTTATTATTTAACTGGTGATGAAAATTATACTGATTATGCAAATCGCTGGGGAAGTAACAATATATATAATGATCAAGCATGGAATACTAAAGCTGATAGTGGCAGAATAGGTAAATATTTTCCAGATAATCATACTAGTTTCCAGACTTATTTAGACATGTTTTCAATTACTTCTGATTCGGGTTTTGATCCTGATGATGAAAAATTAAGAAATTTAGTTCCAATCATGAATGAAATGGAACAAATGAGCATTAGTGATTTAAAAAATAAAAATGGTTATTGGGATAGAATCGATTTCTTTTATATGGAACTACCAAATTGGACGAAGATGTATCTTCTAACCGGTGAAGAAAAATGGCTGGATAAATTAAGAGAATTATATGATGATCGTAAAGCAGAGCTTTATGATGAAGAAACAGGCTTATTTTATCGTGATAAGAATTATATTTTTGATGCTGATGCAACCTATAATCCAGATAGTAATGGGAATAATCAAAAGATTAGTCCTAATGGTAAAAAGATTCTTTGGTCAAGAGGAAATGGCTGGGCAATGGGAGCACTGGCAAAAATACTTCAAGACTTGCCAGATGATCGCACAAATGACAAAGAAGAGTACGAAACTGTATTTAAGAAAATGGCAGCAACATTACTAAAAACACAGGGTGAAGATGGTTTTTGGCGGATGAATTTAGATGATTATGATCATGATATTCGCCCAGAAACAAGCGGTACAGTTTTCTTTGCGTATGGTTTGGCATGGGGAATCAATAATGGTCTTTTAGATAGAGATACTTATTATCCTGCTGTAAAAAAAGCCTTTTTAGGATTGAATGCTAACGCTATTCGTCCAGATGGTTTAGTAGGGCGTTCTGAATTGATTAGTGCCTATCCAAATCCAAATTGTTCACTGGGAATAGGATCTTCGCAAAGTTATGCTCCAGCGGCAACAGTAATGTTTTTATCTGAACTTTCTAAGCTGGAAAATCAAGGGTATGTAACTGATGATGTAGAACCGGCATTAAATAAGAAAATGATTGGCAGTGTTGCTGTAAAAGAAGATTCGAAATATGCAGTAGTTAATTCTCGAATTAGGGAATTAGTTCCTGGAAGTGAATTAAAAACGATCAAATATAACGATGAAATTTATGTACCTGAAGCTTTTGTTAAAGAAGTGTATGGTATTAATGATTTTGATGGTATTTTGACATATAGCGGAGTAAATTATGTAGCACTAAGTGTGGTTTTAGAAAATGGAAGCAATCGAAAGCTTTCGGTTATTGAAAATGATATCGCAATTATTAGTTATAAAACAAATTTATTTAATGAAATATTGGATTCTAAATTAATAGATTTATTAACTGCCGGATTGACAAATGGAAAATATCCAGATAGACCTGAATATCCAATTCGTTTTGATTATACAGAACCGCCAGAAGAACCAGTACCTAGTGAAGATGCTCTTATTTCTGTTGAAGCTAATAGCGCTGGGGCAGTTAGTGCAAATAGATTAATCGGACCAAATACCGAAAATTTAGTTAACATAGAATTTGATATGATTACAGTCTTATCACCAAGCCAAACAAATGCAATCGTGGGTCTTGGAAGTAGTGATTCTAATTATACAGCATACTCACAAGTACCGATTATTATTAGAATGTATAAAGATGGAAGTTTTGGTGTATATAATGGCACAGGTTATGTGCAAAGTGCTTTTAAATTCACACAAAATGAAAAATATCATCTTCGCGTATCAGTTGATTTAGAGGCTAAAAAATATAGTGTATTTGTTACTGGACCTGATGAAATAGAAGTTGCGATAGCTAATAACTATGCTTTTAGATCAACAGCTAAAGCAATTGAAAATATTGGTAAGATATATTTATTTAATAATGACCAGACAGCGGGAAAATATTGGCTAGAAGATATTTATTTGGGTGAACGAAGCGAACAATTAAAGCCATCGGATACTGCTCTTGTTTCTGTTGGGGCTAATAGTGCTGGAGCTGTTAGTGCAAATAGATTGATTGGACCTAGTACAAAAAATTCAGTCAATGTAGAATTTGATATGGTTACAGTTTTACCAGCAAATCAAACAAATGCAATCGTAGGTCTTGGAAGTAGTGATTCTAATTATACAGCATACTCACAAGTACCGATTATTATTAGAATGTTTAATGATGGAAGATTTAGTGTGTATAATGGCACAAGTTATGTGCAAAGTGCTGTTAAGTTTACCGAAAATGAAAAATATCACCTTCGAATATCAGTTGATTTAGAAGCTAAAAGATATAGTGTATTTGTTAGTGGAGCTGATGGAATAGAAGTAGCAATAGCTGATAACTATGCTTTTAGATCAACAGCTAAAGCAATTGAAAATATTGGGAAGATATATTTATTTAATAACGATCAAGCGGCTGGAAAGTATTGGTTGGAAGATATTTATTTAGGAATAAAAACAGATAAAGAAAAGCTTGAAAATATTTTAGCTGAAGCAAAAGAATATCGTGGCGATAAATATACAGAAGAGAGTTTTGAGATTTTACAAGCTGTAATTAAAACTGGAGAAATAATTTTAGAAGATAATGAAGTTACTCAAGAACAAGTAAATGCTATGATTCTAGAATTACAGGCTGCAATTAGTGGTTTAGAATTAAAAGAAATTATAACTACTAATAAAACCGCATTATCAATAGCGGTTGAAATGGCAAGTAATGTAACTGAATTAGATAAAGTTGTTCCAGTGGTAGTTACCGAATTTGAAGCAGCATTGCAGGAAGCTCAGACTATCTTAGCTGATGAATCAGTTAGTCAAGAAACAGTAGATGCCTCATTTGCCCGTTTATCAGTGGCAATGCATATGTTACAGTTCTATAAAGGTGAAAAGAGTGAATTACAAGGATTGATTGTACAAGC
>BAHP02000032.1 GCA_000508865.1 Clostridiales bacterium VE202-01 | reverse complement strand
ATTGATAGAAGATATCTTGAAGGGATAAAGAATGAAGGATATTTGAAAGTAAAGGGTTATGGGATATCGTTTTATGAGAAAAACTGTTGGATCAGTATTGTGGAAGGATGAGTTTTCATCCTTTTTGTTTATTATGATGCTTAAATTTTGTTTGAATAGAGTTATTATATTGTAATTGAAGCATATAGTGGAGTGATGTTTTTAATAATTGGTTAGTAAATTGTTTAAATTTGGATAATTTTAGGTTAATTGTATACAATTTTGTAAAAATGGCTTTACAAATAAGATTGTATACAATATAATAAATACATTACAAGAAAGGAAAGGTATTTATATGACTGAAAAAAGAGTATTTAATTTTTCTGCAGGTCCTTCAATGTTGCCTGTGCCAGTTTTAGAAAAAGCGGCTAAACAAATGTTGAACTATGAAAATAGTGGGATGAGTGTAATGGAGATGAGTCATAGATCCTCTTCCTACTTAGACATTTTTGAAAAAACAAAGGGATTATTGAAAAAAGTTATGAATATCCCTGATGATTACAAAATCGTGTTTATCCAGGGGGGAGCTACACAACAGTTTTCGATGGTACCATTAAATTTATTGAAAAATGGGAAAGCTGATTATATTATTACAGGTGCTTTTAGTAAAAAAGCAGCAGCTGAAGCTAAAAAGTATGGTGAAATCAATATTGCTTATGATGGTAGTGTTGATAATTTTAAACATATTCCAACTCAAGATGAGCTAAAATTAGATCCAGAGGCTTCTTATGTGCATTTATGTGCAAACAATACAATTTATGGAACGGAATGGAAATATGTTCCAGAAACAAATGGAGTACCTATCATTGCCGATATGTCTTCTAACATTCTATCAAAACCAGTTGATGTATCTAAATATGGAATGATTTATGCCGGAGCACAAAAAAATATGGGAATAGCTGGTCTTGGTGTAGCAATCATTAAAGAAGAATTGTTACAAAAAGTAGCACCAACAACACCAGTACTATTAGATTATAAATTAATGATTGAAAATGATTCAATGTATAACACACCACCGGCTTATGCAATTTATGTTTTAGGTCTAGTATTAGAATGGATCGATAATTTAGGTGGTTTAGAAGTAATGCAGGAAAGAAATATCAAAAAAGCTAATCTATTATATGATTATCTTGATGGTAGTGATTTTTATATTTGTCATAGTGATAAAGATAATCGTTCTTTGATGAATGTTACATTTACAACACCTAATAAAGATTTAGATGCAAAATTTGTTAAAGAAAGCATTGAAGCGGGAATGACTAATTTAAAAGGACATCGTTCAGTTGGTGGAATTAGAGCATCAATCTATAATGCTATGCCAATTGAAGGGGTTGAAAAATTAATTGCCTTTATGAAAGATTTTGAAGCGGCAAATAAATAGGAGAAACGTTATGTATAACATAAAATTATTAAATAAAATATCTACAGTAGGATTAAATGAATTTGATGAAAGCTACAATTATAGTGAAGATATAAAAGATGAAGATGCAATCTTAGTTCGTTCTGCTTCATTACACGAATATGATTTTGGTGAAAATTTAAAAGCAATCGCTAGAGCTGGGGCTGGGGTAAATAATATTCCGATTGATAAATGTAGTGAAAATGGAATCGTTGTTTTTAATACCCCAGGGGCTAATGCTAATGCAGTTAAAGAATTAGTATTATGTGCATTATTTTTATCATCACGTAAAATTGTTGAAAGTATTCGTTGGGTCGATACTTTAAAAGATGATCAAAATATTGCAAAAACAGCTGAAAAAGGTAAAAGCAACTTTGTAGGTCCGGAAATTGAAGGAAAAACACTAGGAGTTATCGGGCTAGGAGCAATTGGTGTCAATGTTGCAAATGCAGCAATCAAGCTAGGAATGAAAGTTAAAGGCTATGATCCATATATTGGTGTAAATGCGGCTTGGGCGTTGTCTAAACATGCTAAACAAGCTGTTTCTTTAGAAGAAATTTATCAAGAATGTGATTATATTACGATTCATATTCCAAGTAATGCTGAAACTAAAGGTTTCTTAAATCAAGAAGCTTTTGCACAAATGAAAGATGGTGTAAGAATCTTGAACTTTGCTCGTGGTGATTTAGTTAATAATGATGATTTATTAGCTAATGTTGCTAGTGGGAAAGTTGGTAAATATATTAGTGATTTTGCAGCTCCAGAATTAATTGGACAGGAAAATATTATTATTTTACCACATTTAGGTGCTAGTACACCAGAATCTGAAGATAATTGTGCTAAAATGGCGGTTGAAGAAATTCGGGAATATTTAGAAAATGGAAATATTATTAATTCTGTTAATTTTCCTGGTGTAAATCAAGCTCGGGTTTCTAAGACTAGATTATGTATAATTAATAAGAATGTGCCAAATATTTTGGCTAATATTTCTAAATTATTTGCGGATCATAATTTAAATATTGAAAATATGGTTAATCGTTCACGTGGTGAATATGCATATACTTTGATTGATACAAATGATATGGTTCGTCAAGATATTATTGAACGAATTGAATCTGCAAAAGGAATTATTAATGTAAGAGTAATTGTTAAGGAGTAACTTAAGTGTTACTTCTTTTTTATTTGAAATATAATAATATTCTTAATTTGTTTTAATAAGTATAAAAGTTGTTTACTTTTGTTGAATCTTGTACTATAACAATATGAGAAGGTGAAGTAAATGAAAAGAATTAGATTGAAAAATGTTTCCATGAGAGGAAAATTATTAATTATTGGGGTATTGCTTTTTTTTATTATAGTGGGAATTGTTAGTTATTTTTTAACAAAATGTCCAATCGTTTTTAAAGAAGAAAATGTTAAAATTGAAATCAATGATAGTTTTGATGCTGTTAAAAATATTTTAGATGTTAGAAATGGAAATATTGCGGATGTCAAAGTAAATACTAAAAAAGTTAATTATCATAAGTTAGGTGAGTACTCAATTATATATACTTATAAAAATAAAGATTATACTGTGTCGGTTGAAGTTGTTGATACTAAAAAGCCTAAGTTTGATGTTGTTGATTTAGATATTGATGTTGGCATGACTGTTGATCCTAAAAGTATGGTTCAAAATGTTGAAGATGCTACTAAAACAAAAGTGAAATTTAAAAAAGATTATAAGTTTGATCATGAAGGTGAAAAAACAGTCGTTGTCCAAGTTATTGATGAGGCTGGCAATATTAGTGAAAAGAAGGGGAAAGTTAAAATAGTCCTTGATAAAACAAAGCCGGAGATCACTGGTACTGATGAATTAGTAGTTGTTAAAGGGGGAAAAGTTGATTATGAAGAAGGGGTCAGTGTCAGCGATAATCGTGATCCAAGTCCTAAATTAGATATTGATAGTTCTAAAGTGGATCTTAATAAGATCGGAACTTATAAGGTTACATATAGCGCTACTGATCGTTCTGGAAATAAGACCCAAATAGAACGGACAATTAAAGTGATTGAGAAGAAAGAAATTGGTACTGTAAATCAAAGTGAAGAAAAAATCGTTTATTTAACTTTTGATGATGGACCATCAGCTAATACACAAAAGATTTTAGAAATACTTGATCGTTATAATATAAAGGCTACATTTTTTGTGACTGGAACAAATCAAAATTATAATTACTTAATAAAAGAAGCTTATGATAAAGGTCATACGATTGGGTTACATACCTATAGTCATGACTATCAAACAGTCTATTCTTCAGTTGCGGGATATTTTGATGATCTGACAAAGGTAGGAAATATGGTCAAAGATTTAATTGGTTTTACTCCTAGATACATTCGTTTTCCCGGCGGGTCTTCAAATACTGTATCTCGTAAATACACACCAGGAATTATGACAACTTTATCTAAAGAAGTTATAAATAGAGGATATCAGTACTATGACTGGAATGGCGATTCTACGGATGCTTCTGGTAATAATGTCCCTGTTAGTAAGTTGATTGCTAATGCGACTTCAAGTAAATCTAATAATATTAATATTCTTTGTCATGATACTAATGCTAAATCAACAACGGTTCAGGCATTACCGGCTATTATTGAAAATTATTTGGCACGGGGTTATCGTTTTGAGGCTATTGATGATAATTCATTCGTACCACATCAGGGTATAAATAATTAAAAGCTGCATTAAGCAGCTTTTATTGAATGATCCATTTGAAATAAAACATCGGCATGGCACTAAACATTAAATATCTTGGTAAAAGATATTGGTCATCATTAGTAGTCATATTACGATTTTGATTGTAGCCAAAGGCTAAAGCAACATTATGTTTTTTTAAAACAGTGATAATATTTTGACATGTTGCACCATAGGGAAAAGCAAAGTATTTGTCACTGACAATATTTTTATTTAAATTAAAATCTTCATCGATTTGTTCCAAAGAAAGAGTATTGATCTTTTTTGTGCATTTATTTTTATGATGAAGATTATAGGAATGAGAATAAAATTCGACATATTCATCATTGATCAAATCGCTTTTTCTTAAATACTGATGTTTGGCAGGATCGTTATTGTTTTTAATAGTAGTTTTATAGCCGATTACAAAACATGTTGCTTTTAAATTATATTTTTCTAAAATGGGTTTAACAACAGTTTTAAAATTCAACAAGCCATCATCAAAAGTCAAAGCAACAGCTTTTTTTGGTAATTTATAATTACCATGATAATAAGCTTCTACTTCTTCCATAGTCAAGGTATGATAATTGTTTTTAGCTAAATAGGCCATTTGAGCTTCAAAATCTGATTTTGCCATATAATATATATAATTACTAAAATATGTATTTTTAGTATCATCATCTACAACTCCATGATAACCAAGAATTGGTAAACCATCTATATTTAAATAATGAACAGTTATATCTTTTCCAATCCAGATCAAGCCAATGATTAAATAACTGCAAAGGATAAAAATAAACATTCGTTTGATTGTTTTCATATTGCCTCCTTTAAAACATTATAACAAAATTAACCATTATTCTGTTACTTTTTAATAATATTTAAATGAATTTTTTTTACATTTATTGTCTATACTTACTAGTGTAGTCAGAAATAATAATATAGTTTTTCATTCCTTTCTCTTAATAATTATCGACTACATATGATATCCTTTTCCCCGATATCTATAATAAAAAACTAGCAGTCGTCCCAGCTGCTAGTTTTTATTATAACTTGATTTTATTTGATAACAGTGTCGCAATAATTATTTTAACGATATCTCCAGGAATAAATGGAATTACACACATCATCAAAGATGGAAAAAGAGTATTCTTGGTAAGATAAATAAACCAGATAGTTCCGATTAAATAACAAATACCTGTTCCAATAAGCATAGCAATTATTTTTAAAATATTAGAAGATCTTTTATTAACGATCAAGCTAATTACTAAGGCCATTATTGGAAAACTAAAAATATAACCGCCGGTAAGACCTAAAAGTGAACTTAAGCCACCACCAAAACCAGAAAAAACTGGTAGACCAATAGCTCCAGCTAAAACATATACAAGACTGACACAAAAAGCTAATTTAGGTTTTAAGATACATGACGCTAAATATATTCCTAATGTTTGTAATGTGATTGGAACTAAACTAGGTAGATCGATTTTAATTTGGGCTAATAGTGAAATAATACAAACGAACATCGAACAATATAACATGTTTTTTACTTTTAAGTTCAAACTAATCACCCCCAAATGAGTTTAACAAATATCTTTATTTTATACAAGAAAAAAGTAAGGCAATCAAGTATTCGTTTAAAAATAAATTATTAATCAAATTTGGTTCAATTTTTTCATGATTTTTCAATAAATGATAAAAAATACAAATAGCATCTTTACTACTTAATTTCTTTATTGAAGTAAGAATATCTTTTAATGAAAAATCTCTAAAATTATTTTCGAATAAAGGGTAACGATAATGATAGTCTTTAGAAAATGTGTTAAATACTTCTAAATAAGTATTATTAAAATCATAAATTATATCACTTTGATAATGATAATATTCCATTGCAATTTCCACACCACGAATAAAATAGTCACTAAGTTCCAGCTTATGAAGATAAATATCTGCTTTCAATAAATCTGTCAAAGGACGATTAGAATTAAAAATAGATTTATTAATAATACTTTTATTAATAGCATCTTCAAAATTTATGATTGACCAGTAAAAACGGTTTAAAATCTCTATATCAATGCTAGCATGATGAAAATTAAAACGATACCCCATCAACTTATTAAATGTTTTTAATGTATCATAATAGCCTAGTTTAATACGCCAATCAAGAAGATTACGATTAAAATCTAAAAAACCACCTAAATCATAACTAGGACGAATCAATGTAATGTAGGGGCGATCAACATAATATTCGTGATTAGCTTCTTTAGAGAGTTCAATGGCAATAATCTTATCAGCTTTCATCTTTAAAGCTAATGAGATTGGGAGATTATCATAGTAACCCCCATCAATGTAACCCTGTTTTTTTATATGGTGAACGGGAAAAGCCGGAAAACAGGAAGCAGAAGCGATAGCAAATTCTACAGGTTCGTTTGTTTTCATTTTTTGTTTTGTAATTTCTAAAGGAGAAAGACTAGGATATTTTACAGTGACGATCCCATAATCGATTTTGCTGCTAAAAAACTTTTTATCATTATAATGAAAATGAATCAATTTTTTTAAAGGGGTGATGTCAGCACCTTTTTCATTAAGATATGATTTAAAGAAAGATTTGATTAGATTTGTCTGGGAAATCATCGATTCAAAAGAAAAATCAAGATTTATAGGATCTTTTAAAACATCACTGATTTTTATTTTATCCCATAATTGATATAATGCTTGATAATCTTGCTGAACGACCAGTAAGGCATTTAAAGCGCCGATAGATGTACCAGTAACGATATCGAATTCATATTTCATTTCATGCAGGGCCTTGATACAGCCGGCTTGATAGGCTCCTTTTGCACCACCGCCAGCTAATACTAATGCTTGTTTCATTAAATATCACCTCAATTAAATTATACGTAAAAAAATATGAAAAGTACTAAAAAATCAGCTTTTAGTAAGCTGATTTAGCACATATTTCATAAGTTAATGCACCTAATTTACTAATACCTGTTTCAATTTGGGTCATTGAAGCGCTAGTAAATGATAAACGAATACCCGACATTTTTCTGTTTTTATCAACTGCAAAAGTATCTTGCGATACAATGGCAATATGCATTGCTAAAGCTTTTTCAAAGAATAATTTTGCATCTGCATATTCCGGTAATTCAAACCAGATAAACATCCCCCCGTCAGGAGCAGTAAATTTAACATCAGGATGAAATGTTTTTTCATCATTTCAATCATAAATGAACTTTTTTTGCCATATACATTTTGTAAATGTTTTAGGTGCTGATCAATATCAACAGTTTCAAAAAAACGTGTGATCACATATTGGGACCAGTTTGTTGCAGCACCGCCGCTAGTTCCTTTTAAGATATCGAAATGAGCAATAATATCTTTATGAGCAGTAATACTCCCTAAACGGATACCTGGAGAGATGATTTTTGATAAACTTGCAAAATAAACTACAATGCCTTTATTATCGATTGCTTTAAAAGTTGGAATATCTTCACCTTTAAAACGCAAAGTACCATATGGATTATCTTCTAAAATAATAATGCCATATTTTACACAAAGATCATAAATTGCTTGTCTTTTCTTTAATGAAGTAGTAATACAAGTAGGATTTTGGAAAGTAGGAATAATATATAATAACTTAGGTGCTGGTTTAGTTTGCATAGCTTTTTCTAATGCTTTTAAATCCATTCCATCATCTTGTAATGGAACACCGATCAATTTAGCTTCATTACTTAAAAAGCCATTTAATGCTCCAACAAAAGTAGGGTCTTCAACAATAATACTATCACCGGGATCTAAAAATACTTTAGCTGCCATCTCTAAGCCTTCACCAGAACCGGAAGTGACTGTAATATCATCGTTTTCTTTGACGATATATTCCTGACGATTCAAAAATTTTTTAAGAGCTTCTTTTAAAGCGGGTAAAGCTGGTTTTCTAGCGTATTGTAAAATAGGATAAATTTCTTCTTGTAAAACTTCAGCCGAGATCCTTTTAATTTCTTCAGTGGGAAAAGCATCGTTATCTGGAAAGCCGGGTGAAAAATTGATCATATCCGGACCAGCCGCTTTTTCTAAAACAGCTCTGATTCCACTAGGGGTAATGTGATCGAATCGGGAAGAAAAATTATATTTCATAGTTACACTCCTCGTAATTAATTTTCTCTATATTACACCTATTTTAGGTTAGGGGTCAAGGATTTATCGTGATGATAAAAATAAAACTGTTAAATTAATAAAAATTTGTTATAATAAAAGCGAGGAGGATTTTAAGATGAAAAAAGTAGTTAAAACTGATCAAGCTCCTGGAGCTATAGGCCTTATAGCCAGGGAATTAATATTGGTGATTTATATTTCTTTTCTGGACAAATTCCATTAGATCCAGTTACTGGTACTATGCCTGAAGGAATCGAAGCCCAGGCGCATCAAGCATTAAAAAATGTTAAAGGATTATTAGAAAGTCAAGGATTAGATTTTTCTAATGTTGTTAAAACAACAGTATTTTTAGATAATATGGATGATTTTGTTACTGTAAATGATATTTATGCTACATATTTTGTAGAGCCGTTTCCAGCACGTAGTGCTGTAGAAGTAGCTAAACTTCCAAAAGGAGCACTAATCGAAGTCGAAGTTATTGCAACAAAATAATTAAAAAATGATATGTTATTATGACATATCATTTTTGTTTTTATAAAAATAACACTGCGATTATTCCCATGATCAAACAATATCGCGAGAAAACAATTAATTTTCTTTTTTCTAATAATCTAAATAATAAATGAATTGAAAGATAGGTTACAAGCATACTGATTATAAAAGCGATTAAATATGGTAACCATAAAGTTTGTAAAGTACTAGAAGTGATAAAATCTTTAAATTTGAGAATAATTGCACCTATACTTACAGGCATAAACATGAAAAAAGAAAAATCACGAGCTGCTTTTTGAGATAGACCGCCTAACATTCCGCCAGTCAGCGTTGAACCACTGCGTGAAATACCAGGGAGTAAGGCAAATAATTGAAATATTCCCATTCTTAATGCATCAAATAAATTTATATTTTTAGCTGAGCGTTTACCTTTATAACCAAATTTGTGAATCGATAATAAAAATATTGCGGTTATAAGTAACATACAGCCTACTAGTTTAGAATCAGAAAAAGCAGCCTCGATTTTATCATTAAATAAATATCCTCCAATAGCAGCAGGAATTGTAGCAACGATCAATAGAATACAATAACGAAAATCTTTTATATAATAATTTCTTTGGTCTTTTTTTTGAATGTAGCCAAAAAAAGCTGTGAATAATGTTTTGATATCTTGGCGATAATAATACATGATGGCAAATAGTGAACCAGTATTAACGATAACTTCAAAAGTTATATCATTCATTTGGGGTAAGATCAGGCCTAATTTTTTGAAAATACTTTTAAAAATGACCAAGTGTCCACTGCTGGAAATAGGAATTGGTTCACTAAATCCTTGAATTGCTCCAAGTAAACCATAAATAATAATATTTTTGATTAGTTCCATGTTTTCACCTCGGCAAATATTATAACTTAATTAAAAATAAAAATATACTAAAACATGATTTATTAAGTTAAACATATAATTATATGGGAGGATATATGAAAGATATAATTGTTAATTGGGTTAAAGAAGATGAAGAATTATTAGAGCCATACGAGTGGGATGAGGATGATGATTTAGAAATCATTTCTGTTGTAGAAGCTTATTTAGTTAATAAAAAAACATTGCATGATTTTATTTATGGCTGTATTAATTTATTTGATGAAGAGTATTTTAATAGTATTTTTATTGTTGGTGATGGTAAATATAGTGTCGTTGTTGAGATAAACAGTGCTGGTAAACTTGTTTATCGTTCGTTGCCGATGATTAATCAGCGGACTTTAATAAACGAGTATTTAAAAACGCAGTCACTAACAGTATTCAATTATCATATGTATGATGAAGGTTTGATAAAGGAATATGGTTTAACAAGAAATGAACGAATAAAAAAACAGTATGTGGAAAATATGATCGATCAATTGTATGTTGAAGATTATGAGAAGTTTTTAGATCTTTGTAAACAATTAGAGATCAAAGATGAAAAAAGTATTGGAATGTATTTGCGGTTAAAGAAAAAGTTGGAGAAGGGATATTCTTTTATTCATGAATTATTGTATAACGAGTTTGTTAAAAGATAGAGTAATTGCTCTATCTTTTATTTGACAATGACATAATATTGTGTTACTGTATTATTGTATTAATACAGAAAGGGGATAATAATGGAAGAATTATTAAAAATTGATAATGTTAGTAAGAAGTATGGACATTTTAAGGCTTTAGATAATGTTTCATTAACATTATCTAAAGGGAAAATAATTGGTTTGTTAGGACCTAATGGTTCTGGTAAGACAACTTTAATTAAAATTATCAATGGCTTATTAAAAGAATATGATGGTGAGATTTTAGTTGATGGTAATAAGATTGGAGAAAAATCAAGAAAAATAATTTCTTATTTACCAGATGAAAACTATTTTCAAGATTGGATGTATGTAAGAGATGTATTAGGAATTTTTAGTGATTTATATGAGGATTTTGATAAAGAGAATTGCTTGTCTTTGATGAATCGTTTTAAATTAGATAAAAATATGAAAATAAAAGCGATGTCAAAAGGAATGAAAGAAAAGTTTCAATTATCTTTAGTAATGTCTCGAAAAGCTAAAATATATATTTTAGATGAGCCAATCGCGGGAGTAGATCCAGCAGCTAGAGAAGTGATCTTAGATGTAATCTTAAATAATTATGAAGCTGATTCACTGGTATTGATCTCAACGCATTTAATTAGTGATCTAGAAACGATTTTTGATGATGTGATCTTTTTAAAAGAAGGAAGAGTTGTTTTACATCAAGAAACTGAGGAATTAAGATCGCAAAGAAAACAATCAGTTGATGAAGCATTCAGGGAGGTATTTAGATGTTAAAATTATTAAAATATGAGATCATTCAATCATACCGACAATATTTATTAACTTTTGCAATTTTCTTAATTATGTGTACTTTAACACCTTGGATGCCGGATTTTATTAGTGGGATATTATTGACATTACTTATTATTGCTTTTATGGGAATTTCAATAGCGATTAATGTGAATGTAATCTTAAATTTTAATCGTTCAATGTATAAAAGACCAGGATATTTAACATTGACTTTACCTGTTAGTACCAATAAATTAGTTGCAGCAAAATATTTAGGAAGCTTAATTTGGGTTTTTGCAAGTTATTTAGTTTTGTTGCTTGGGTTTATGATCTTGATTTTTTTAGTTGGCGATATAAGTTTTGCTGAGCTGCTTAGAAGTGGAAATGTCGTTGTTGAAATAATGAGTGAAAATATTGGTGATTTTGTTTTACATTTACTTGACTTTTTTGTGGGTATTAGCGCTATGATTTTATCTTTCTTTTTTATAATTACACTTACAAAGACAAAATATATTCCTAAATATAAAACAGTATTGGGGATCGTGATTTATTTATTAGGTCTTATAGTAGTTGCAAATATTTTTACACTTAGTCCTATCAACAATTTTATTAACAGTTTAACTTACAGACAGAGTGTTATTTTTGATATTATTACTATAGGAATATTTGCAGCAATTTTATATTTTTTAACAGTATATTTGATTGATCATAAAATCGAAGTAGAGTAGGTGGCTAAATGAAATATGATTTTGATCCTAATTTACCAATCTATATTCAAGTAATGGATGAAATCAAGAAAAAGATTTTTAATGGATATTATGGTTCTGGTGTCAAGATTGATTCAGTTAGAGAATTAGCGTTAGAGTATAGTGTTAATCCTAATACGATTCAAAAAGCTTTAAGTGAACTTGAACGTGAAAATTTATTGTATAGTAAAAGATCAATGGGACGTTTTGTTAGTGAAGATGCAGAACTAATTGAAAAAATGAAATCAGAAATTATTAACGAAAAAGTAAAAGTATTTATTAATGAGATGTGTGAATTAGGATGTAATAAAAGTGATATAATTGAATTGATAAAAGAACTTGGTTGAACTAAGTTCTTTTTAATATAGATGATTTTAGTTGGTGAATATTTGATAGCTTTAAAAAGAGAAAGATAGAAAAATGTAAAAAAATGATACAAATAGTCGATATTTTGCTTTGAATAATAGTATAAATATCTAAATAACTGAAAGTCAAAATAAAAAAGGATAGAAAAATAATTAAAATAATGTATAATAATGGAGTAAGGGAGATGATATTATGATTCGTATTTATACTGCGCCTAGTTGTGCATCATGTCGAAAGGTTAAATCTTGGCTGAAAGAACATAATATTCCATATGTGGAAAAAAATATTTTTCAACCTTGCTTAGAGAGGTTGAATTAAAGGAATTATTGGAGCGAAGTGAAAATGGGACAGATGATATCATTTCTAAAAGAAGCAAGATAATTAAAGAAAATGATATTGATATTGATAGTATGTCAGTTAATGAATTGATTAAATTTATACAAGAAAATCCATCAGTATTAAAACGACCAATCATGATTGATGAAAGAAGATTTCAAGTAGGTTATAATGCTGAAGAAATCAGAGTATTTATTCCACGAGAACTTCGTAAATTAGCAGAATGTCCTCGTAGAGATGCATGTCCACAATTTATCAGTCAACCATGTAAGATCAATGAAGCGTATTTTAAAGAAAAATAAGCAGTGTTAAGGCACTGCTTTTAAATTATAATGATTTGATAAGACGGTTTATTTTGCTGAGGCAATTGCTATGATAGGTTAGGTTATATTGATGGATGAAATCTAAAAAAGCTTGTTTACCGCTTAAATAATCATTTACTTCGTATTCTAGTTCATAGTCTTCATGGCCATTATATTGATTATAATCGATACAAATTAAACCTTCAGGAGTTTTAATTTCTTTACGAAGTGTAGTTAAAAAACAATCGGTTTTGAACATTGTACTGTCTAATTGATATTTTTTTAAAATATCAAATACTTCATTATTTATTAATTCATGATCAATAATTTTATTTTTGAGCTCTTTACTTATAATTAGGTTTGTTTCTAAATTACCTTTAGTTTGCGGTTGTTTTAAAGTTAATTCATACTGGTTATTTTTTTCTCTAATTCTAAGTGAGTACTTTAATTCACTTAATACAGGATGCATTAAATAATAATTAGTTTGTTGATAAGAACGATCTATTTTATGATCATTGATAATTTGCTGATATGTATCTTTATCAATTAATATTTTAAATTCTATTTCTAAGTTTTCTTCCATAGTGACCTCCATTAGTATATACTATATAGTATATACTTTAGGGGTGATGAAAACAATGAAACAATACGCATTAGTGATAAAACAAGACGATTTATCTAAATATGTCGCCGATAAAATTAAACATGAATTAAAAGGAATTATGGAATATGATCAAGAAAATCCTGATTTAGTAATTAGTGTTGGTGGTGATGGAACGATGTTAATGTCGATTCATCAATATTTAGATCAGAATGTTAATTTTGTAGGTGTACATACAGGAACATTAGGATTTTTTACAGATTATCAAAAAGATGAAGTGTTTGAATTAGTTGAAGCAATCAAGCGGGACGAATATCGGATAACACCTCGTAATTTATTGGAAGTAAAAGTTAAACACGAGGGAAAAGAAGATATTTATTTGGCTTTGAATGAGATGCGAATTGATCACGATTATACAACACAGGTAATTGATATTTATATTAATGGGGAATTATTAGAGGTTTTTAGAGGAAACGGAATATGTGTCTCTACGCCCTCAGGTTCAACAGCTTATAATAAATCTATTGGCGGAGCGGTTATTTATCCTGGAGTTCCATTGATGCAGTTGACTGAAGTGGCGGGAATTCAGCATAATGCTTATCGCAGTTTGGGTTCAAGTTTGATTTTAGATGCTGATAAGATAATAAAACTGATAGGACATCATTTTGATCATGTTTATTTAGGAATCGATCATTTGGCTTATTCGATTGAAAATGTAGAGAGCATTGAGGTTAAAATTGCTAAGCAGACAGTTAATTTTATTGAATATCGACAATTATCGTTTATCCAGAGAATTAGAAGGGCGTTTATAAATGAATGAGATTTATAGTTAAACCAGAAGATGAAGGAGTTTTGTTGAAAGATTTTTTAATGAAACAAAGTTTAAGCAAAAAAGCACTTAAAGCAATCAAGATGACAGGTGATATTTTAGTAAATGGAGAACATCAAACGGTTCGCTATTGTTTAAAAAAAGCGGATTCAATAGAATTGATCTGGCCGCCTGAAACTACTTCAATGCAGCCGTATGAATATTCATTAAAGATCGTTTATGAAGATGAAGACTATCTAATTATTGATAAACCTGCCGGATTACCTTGTATTCCTACTAAACGCTATCCGCAAAAAACATTAGCTAATGCTCTGATCTATTATTACCAGCAGCAAAATCTTAAAGCTACTGTTCATTTGGTCAATCGTTTAGATAAAGATACTCAAGGATTACTGCTGGTTGCTAAAAACAGTCAGGCGCATTATCTATTATCAAAAGATATTAAACAAGTAAAAAGAGTGTATCATTGTTTGGTAGAAGGAATTTTAACTGGTACTGGGAAAATTGATAAACCAATCGTCAAAGATGATAATAGTGTAAAAAGATTAATTGCTGATCATGGTAAAAAGGCAGTTACTTATTATCGATGTTTAAAAACATATGATAATATGAGCTTGATCGAGTGTGTTTTGGAAACAGGCAGGACCCATCAAATAAGAGTGCATCTAAGTTCGCTTGGATATCCTTTAAAAGGTGATAGTCTGTATGGTTCAACTTATCCTGAGTGTTATTATTTAGATAGTGTATATATTGAATTTTTGCATCCTTTAACTAATCAACAAGTTAAAATAAAAAAACGCTAAAGCGTTTTTTTAATATCTTTTCTTACCTTCGATTATTCTAGTCTGCTTTTCTATATCTAAGAAAATTCCCATTGCAATCATATATGAAAGCAATGATGAACCACCATATGATAAAAACGGCAGGGTAATTCCGGTAATTGGGAAAAGTCCAAGAACCATTCCAATATTCCAAACCTGTTGAAAGATCAGAAGTCCAAAAATACCAGCAGTAAAATATTTATCACGATTATTTTTTGCTCTAAAACCAATTCTAATCAATAATATATCAAATATACAGATGATTAAAATTGTAAGACCACCACCAAAAAAACCAAAGCTTAAGGCAATTATTGCAAAGATAAAGTCAGTTTGGGCTTCTGGTAAATTAACTAATGCCGTTTCCATTCCATGGCCCCATAAACCAGCAGTACCATAAGATAATAAAGCATTAAACAACTGATAACCTTGATCACCATAAGTTCCTTCAGGATCGATCCAGCCATAAAAACGTCCTAATTTATGATCGCCACCCATTAGACTAACAAATAACTCATGTTCATATAGGAAAATATAAACCATGATCCCAATAATAATAGCGACCACTATTCCTCCAATAACAAACCAGCCGGCTTGGATTCCTGACATAAACATAATAAAGACAACTGAGGCTAGCATGATCATTGTGACCCCTGCATCATTTTGTAAATAAACTAAGATACATGGCGGCATGGAAACAGCTAAAATCTTACCAATTAATAAACAGTCATTATGTAAATTGTGAACAAGATATTTATTGTTATGTTTATCAATAATATCAGCCATGACAACCACTAAAATGATTTTCATAAATTCCGAAGGCTGGAGATCAAAACCGGGTAATTTGTACCAGGATGTTGCGCCACCGGTGTATTTAGCTAGAGGAATTACTCTAATTCCAAAATGGGTGAACAAAAAGTGTTCTATAGCCAGGCCGACGAGTAAAACTACCAAAATGCCGTATATGATCCACATAGAGGAATAAATACGATCGTTTGATATTTTAAAGACAACAATCATTAATATAAAAGATATTCCATAAAATATAAGTTGTTTTAACCAGTAGGTGCTGGGATTTCCTTTAGTAATTAATGGAGTTGCACTTTTAATTCCTAGACAGCTAATAAAACAAAGTAATAATAATAAACCAATCAAGGACCAGCAAATTACGGATTTCTCTTTTTCTTCCACAAAATCCCTCCTTATAAAAAAGATAGTTTTTTCTATCTTGATATAGTATACTATAATTAAATAATAATTAATAGGGGGTAGATGTTAATGAATGATTATTTATTTTACGGAATTGTTGCTTTAATTGTGGTAATTGTTCTAGCTGTTATCTTTTTAAAAGTCATAAAAAATAAACAGCCAAAACAAGTTAAAGCAAGTGATATTCCTGTAGATATAAATATGATTATGGAAGCTGTAGGCGGTCGAACTAATATTAAAGAGACAGTTGCGACGTCTTCTAAAATTACTTTTTTTGTAAAGGATGATAGTCTTGTTAGTTTGGAAAAATTAAAGGCTGTAGGTGCGTCAGGGATTGTTCAGACAACAAATAAAGTTAGTGCTATTTTGGGTAAATATTCAAAAGAAATATCGAATATAATTAATGGGAGTTAAGCAGATTGGTGATATCTGCTTATTTGTTTATAGATATGGAGGTAATTATGGATATAAAGGATCGAATAAAAAGTTATGAGCCTTTGTTTGATCAATGGCTTTTTGATGAAATAATAGATGTATATAATCAAGAATGTTTGATAAAATTAAAGCATCAGTCATATGCTAATGAAAAAAGAACCGCTTATTTAAATGTGATAACTGTGTATGATCAAAATGATAATATAAAAGAATTAGAAAAAAGAGTAGAAGATATTAGAAATAATTTTAAAGATAATCAAAAGTCGTTACAAAATGATTTTTTTGAATATGAGCAATATTTAATTGAGAATAATCAAGGGGATATCATTGGTATAGATCTATGTATATTGATGGAAGAAGATGAAGATATTGCAGGTGAACTTGATGATTTAAGCGGTAGATTATTATATAAGATCGGATTAAAACTATTTGATCGTCATGAGTATCAAGAAGCTTTAAAATATTTTGAAAAAGGTGAAGAACTTGATAACAGTGACTGTATCTGTGTTATTGGATATATGTATGAACGAGGTTTGGGTCTTGAACCAAGTGATACGCTGGCAGCACATTATTATCAAAAAGCAGCAAGTTATAATAATGTTGTTGCTATTTGTAATTTGGCTTACTTTTATGAATTTGGAATAGGTGTTGAGCAGGATTATCAAAAAGCTTTTAATTTGTATCTTCAAGGTGCCAAGGCAGATTTTCCTAGAGCGATATGTAATTTAGGTTACTGCTATGAGTATGGTCGCGGTGTTAAAGCAGATTTGCATCAGGCAGTAGAGTATTATCTTAAAGCAGCTAAACTTGGATATAGTGAAGCTTTATATAGTTTAGGAACATGTCTTGAATTTGGTGAAGGAATTGATAAAGATGATAAAAGAGCATTCAAATGTTATGAACAAGCGGCTAATCAAGGACATGTACAGTCGCAGTATCGCTTAGGTCATTGTTATGAAAGTGCGCTAGGAACAAAACAGGATTTTGTTAAAGCTGTTTACTGGTATTACCAGGCAAGTGAAAATAATTATCCTCCAGCATTAGTATCGTTGGCGACTTGTTTTGAATTGGGGCAGGGAGTCGCTATGGATTTAAAAAAAGCGCGTCGCTATTATAAACAAGCAGCTCATTTGAATTATGCACGAGGGCAATTTTGGTTAGGCTATTTTTATGAAAATCATCCGGAAATAAAAAATGCTGCTTATCGCTGTACATATTGGTATCGTCAAGCGTGTAAACAAAAGGATGTTCAGGCTATGGTAGCACTTGGATATTGTTATGAAAGTGGTTTTGGAGTGAAAAAAAATTTAGAGTTAGCTGTTAAATTATATGGTGAGGCGGCTAAATTAAATTATCCTGCGGCACAGTGTAATTTAGCATATTGTTATGAAATGGGAATTGGAACTGCAGTTGATTTAAAGGCGGCTGTTTATTATTATCGTTTAGCTAGTGAAGCAGGTTATCCAAGAGCGTTGTGTAATTTAGGTTATCTTTACGATCATGGTGAAGGAGTAAAATGCGATCATCAGTATGCTTTTGATTTATATATGCAGGCTGCTAAGGCTAATTATGCTCCTGGATTATATCATGTTGGATTAGCGTATGAAGAAGGAAAGGGAAGAAAAATTGATCTTGAAAAAGCTATTGATTTTTATCAGCAGGCAGCAGATTTGAATTATGTGGCAGCAATGTATAATTTAGGGCTGATTTATGAACAGGTTCCTGCATATCATGATGATTTAAAAGCTATTACTTATTATAAGATGGCGATAAATCAAAATGACATTAGAGCGATGTATCGAATGGCTTTATATTTAGATGAAGGAAAAGTAGTTTTTAGAGATGTAAAAAAAGCTTTTACATATTTACAGATAGCTTCTAATTATGAATATGTACCAGCATTAAATATGTACGGTATTTATTTGGAAAATGGAATAGGTACAGAAAAAAATTTCAATGAGGCGTTTAATTGCTATTTAAAAGCAGCAAGTAATAATTATGCACCAGGAATTTATAATTTAGGACGATGCTATTTTTATGGGATTGGAACAAGCATTAATAAGCAGGAGGCTTTTGAATTGTTCTGTCGAGCTAGTGAGTTAGATTATCGTGAAGCGAGTTTTATGGCTGGCTATATGTGCTATTATGGTGATGGAATCGAAAAAGATCTTGAAAGAGGTTTAAAGTATTATCAAAAAGCAGCTGATTTAGGATCGCTTGATGCTATTGATGAGTTGAATAAATTAAAGTAGTGCGGTATTATTTTGTTAAAGGCTGAAAATAGTGGTAAAATATGATTAATAAAATATAAATATAGAAAGGGAATAATATGTCATTTAAAGAAAAGTTATTGAAATATGCTAAATTAATTGTAAAGTCGGGATTAAACGTTCAAAAAAACCAAATAGTAGTAATTGATGCTCCGGTTGAAAGTGCTGAATTAGTTAGATTAATTACAAAACAAGCTTATGAAGCTGGTGCCAAGGAAGTTGTGGTCAAATATCATGATGAAATAGTATCACGTTATAAATATGAATATGTAACAAAAGATGAATTTGGTAAAGTACCAGCCTGGTTTAAGGAATTTAGAAATGATTATGCTGCTCAAAATGCTGCCTTTTTAACTATTCATAGCGATGATCCTGAAGGTCTTAAAGGAATTGATCCGGTAAAGATAGCTTTATGGTCTAAAAGTGTAGCGACTGCTTGTAAACCGTTTTATGATAGTTTGGATCTAGGGGTCAATACTTGGTGTATTGTGGCAGCTAGTTCGTTGAAGTGGGCTAATAAAGTGTATCCAGATATGTCAGATAGTGAGGCTTTAGAAGCTTTATGGAATGCTATTTTTAAAGCGGTGAAAGTTGATTGTGATGATCCGGTTGCTGCTTGGGATGAACATCGAAAAAGTTTTGAAAGAAGAGTTGATTATTTAAATCAGCTTAATTTAAAAAGTTTGGTTTATACTAATTCATTAGGAACAAATTTAACAGTAAGTTTAAATAAAGGTTATTTATTTGCTGGTGGTGGTTCATATACTGTTGATGGTGTTTATTTCTTTGCAAATATGCCAACTGAAGAAATTTTTACAAGTCCTAATTATAAAGGAACAAATGGTGTCGTATATAGCTCTTTACCGCTTAATTATAATGGGAATTTAATTGAAGAGTTTAAATTGGTATTTAAAGATGGTCGGATCATAGATTATGATGCTAAGATTGGTAAAGAAGTTTTAAAAGAAGTGATAGAAATAGATGAAGGTAGTCATTATTTAGGGGAGATAGCGTTGGTTCCTTATGATTCACCAATATCAAATATGAAGACATTATTCTACAATACTTTGTTTGATGAAAATGCTTCTTGTCATTTGGCGATTGGTAAAGGTTTTAGCGAATGTCTTAAAGATGGTTTAACAATGACTAAAGAACAGCTGTTAGAAAAAGGGGTTAACGATTCTTTAACACATGTAGATTTTATGATTGGGACAAAAGATCTAAGAATCATTGGAAAAACCAATGATGATCAGGAAGTAATTATTTTTGAAGCAGGAAATTTTGCTTTTTAAATAGCATGGATCTTAAATAATAGTGTTTATATAAGTAAAAAAATAGGCAGATATTTTGCCTATTTTTGATATTATATAACATTAAAAATGTTTAGTGCTTTTTATCACTGGGAAACCTAAAATTTAATGTTTGTAGAAATCATTTTTTTAATTATTAAATTCCAAATTCTTTTGCATACTTGACAATTCCATGAATATTAAAAGCATCTTTGTTTATTTTATAAACCATAAAATTTTCTTCTGGTACATCAAAAGATGGTTTTATACCAAATCTATTTGCTGGTAAATAACCTGTTTTTGAATAATATTTCTCACTGCCTAATACGATTGAATATCCATAACCTAATTTTTTCGCAATTTTATGTCCTTCTTTGATCAAAGCAGTTCCTACACCTTTTTTTTGATATTCAGGTAAAACAGATAATGGAGCTAATGCTAAAACTACATTATTATCAATATTTGCCTTTGTAAACATTATATGTCCGACGATCTTTCCATTTATTTCAGCAACTAAAGATAATTCGGGAATAAAAGCTTTACTGCTTCTTAATGCATCTACTAAATTATGCTCATTTCCATCTGTGTGTTGAGCACAACTAAAGGCTTTTTTTATCACGGAATATACAATTTTATAATCTTTTATCTCTTCTTGTCTTATAAACATATTGTACCTCACTTATTTTATTATAGCATGGATGATTGTCATATAAAAATATATATTCATATTACTTTTCAACAAATAGTATTCAAATGGAAATAATTAGTTATTTTGAATATTGAGTTATATGATCATAATAAGTTAGATACTCTCTTTCTACAAAAAAATATATTTAATTGATATATTGTTTTAAATGATAAGAAGTCAAGTTTAGGTTGACAAAATCAGGATTAATCTATATTATTTAAGTTTGCAAGGAGACATTAAGATGAGTGAATTTATTAAAGAAGTAGAAAAAAGAAGAACATTTGCAATCATTTCCCATCCTGATGCAGGGAAAACGACATTAACAGAAAAATTCTTATTATATGGAGGAGCGATCCAACAAGCTGGTAGTGTTAAAGGTAAAAAAAATAGTAAACATGCTACTAGTGACTGGATGGAAATTGAAAAACAAAGAGGGATTTCTGTTACATCATCAGTATTACAATTCGAATATGATGGTTTTTGTATCAATATTTTGGATACTCCAGGACACCAGGACTTTTCAGAAGATACATACCGTACTTTAATGGCAGCAGACTGTGCAGTAATGGTAATTGATGCTAGTAAAGGTGTCGAAGATCAGACACGTAAATTATTCAAGGTATGTACGATGCGTAATATTCCTATTTTTACTTTTATTAATAAAATGGATCGTGAAGCCCAGGATCCATATCAATTAATGGAAGAAATTGAACAAGAACTTGGAATTGACACATGTGCTATCAATTGGCCGATCGGTTCGGGAAAAGAGTTCAAAGGGGTCTATGAACGTAACGATAAAGAAGTGATCCGCTTTATTCCGGTTGATGGTGGACGTAAAGAAGTAGATACTAAAGTTATGAAGTTTGATGATCCTGAGTTAGTTAATGAATTAGATGAAGAGTTATATAATAAATTACAAGAAGATATTGAGTTATTAGATATGGCTGGTAATAATTTTGATTTAGAAAAGGTTCGTCAGGGGAAACTTTCACCGGTTTGTTTTGGTTCAGCCTTAACTAATTTTGGAATTGAACCATTTTTAAAACATTTCTTAGAAATGACGACGCCACCATTGCCACGTAGTACGGGAGAAAAAATAATTGATCCATTTAGTGAAGATTTCAGTGCTTTTGTTTTTAAGATTCAAGCTAATATGAACAAGGCACATCGTGATCGAATGGCGTTTTTTAGAATTTGTTCTGGTAAGTTTACTAAAGGAATGGAAGTTTATCATTACCAAGGTGGTCGTAAAATTAAATTGAATCAGTCAAAACAGTTAATGGCCGATGAACGTCAGGAAGTAGATGAGGCCTATGCTGGAGATATTATTGGTATTTTTGATCCAGGAATCTTTTCTATTGGTGATACGATTACTACGGGTAAAGCAAAATTTGCGTTTGAAGGAATACCAACATTTGCACCTGAACATTTTTCGCTGATTCGCAATAAAGACACGATGAAAAGAAAACAGTTTGTAAAAGGTGTTGAGCAAATTGCTAAAGAAGGAGCAATTCAGATTTTTACTGAACTAGGTGGTGGAATGGAAGAAATCATCGTTGGTGTAGTTGGGGTACTGCAATTTGAAGTATTAGAGTATCGTTTAAAGAATGAATATAATGTTGAAATCATTAAACAGCCTTTACCTTATCAATATATTCGCTGGGTAAAAGCAAGCTGTGATTTAAATTCGTTAAATTTATCTAGTGATACCAAAAAAGTTCAGGATTTAAAAGGACAATATTTATTGTTGTTTACAAATGATTGGGGTGTACGCTGGGCAAGTGAAAAGAACCCTGGTTTAGAGCTGTTAGAATTTAGTAAAAATTAGCTATGATAAAAGTCTAGATCATCTAGACTTTTTATGTTTATTGTTTTATTGGTTTTAGAAATGCTATAATAAAAGAGAAAAGAGGTGATTACTATCGCAAATATAGGAAAGCGGCGAGTTTGCCGCTGTATTAAAACGATGAATATCGTTATTGGTAAAGAAAAGCGGGATTTGTTTACCAAAGGGCATATTTATGATTGTGTGATTAGGGATAGTGGTCAACTGCAGATCAATTATAAGATTTATGGTGAAGAATTTGATCTTTCTTGTACTAAAGAAGAATTTGAAGAAAATTTTGTATTGATGAAAAGGAAAGGGATAAAAAGATGATCTTTAAAGATTTAGAATTAAAGGATTTTGATGATTTTTATAATATTATTTTAAATAATTTTCCAAGAAAAGAAATTAAGGATTATGAATATATGAAGGATACTTTTAATAAAGGTGCCTTTAAAGTACTGACTTTAATAGATAATAATAAAATGATTGGGATATTGTCTTATTATCTTAGCAATGAATTTGTTTTTATTGATTATTTTGCTATTGATGGTAATCATAAGGGAAAAGGTTTAGGAAGTAAAATGTTGAAACACTTTATAGCAATGGTTGATGCGATGGTGATTTTAGAGGTTGAGTATCCTGAAGATGAACAAAGTATTCGGAGAATAGCGTTTTATCAAAAATGTGGACTTGTTTTAAATGATCAATATGATTATTGCGTTTTGCCGGTGCGTAATTTGAAACACTGTTTATATTTTCATTTAATGTCTTATCCTAAAGCGATAACAGAAGATGAATTTGAAATTTTTTATCCCCGAATTTTAAAATATGTTTATGGAATAAACATATAGGTTTGGCTTTTTAGAATAGATATGATAAAATAAAAATCAATTAGAAAGGAGATTACTATGGCGCGTAATTTCTATGTTGATAATATAAATGATAATCATAAATTAAATGAAATAAGTTTATTATTGAATGGAATGGAAGAAGTTTCAAGAATCAAGATTGGTAAAACAGGAATATCTTTTTATTGTGAAAATCCAGATAATGTTCATGAAGTTTTGAAAAATAATTATCCTGATCTAGTATTAAAAGAGGAAATCAATTCACGTAAGCGTGAATTCGTTGCTTCGGAAAGTAAAATGGAATACATCTTTATGTTTACTAATTTGGAAACAGAAGAAGAAGCTAAAGAAATTGAGGAAGTAATTTCCCGCTATTCGGCATATGAAAATGTAACTCTTGATTTTACAAATAAATTACTTAAAGTGACAACTAGTCAGAAAAATATTTTGGTAAGATTGAATCGTTTAGTAGATAAAGTTAATCCTAATATAGATGTGGAACAATGGAAAAAACCGTTTAAATCTCAAGATTTGTTTCAAGAAAAATATTTAAAGAGAATGTTTAAAATTGCTGTTTTGTTTGTTGCACTGGCTTTAGGATTGGTAACGAGAAATGATCCAAGTATTATAACAAATCTTGCCTGGTTAGTAGGATTGATTATTTTTAATGAAAATATTTTACGTAGAGCTTATAAAGATTTGAAAGTTAAACATTTTTTAAGTGAAAATATAACTATTAATTTAGCTTGTTTATTTGGCTGGGTATATGGGGCTTATGTTGAAACATTGATAGTTTCATTGATTTTTCAAATAAGTGAACGGCTACTATTACATCTTATCAGTTTAACGATGGGAAAAATAAATAATGAGATAAATCCAGTTCAGTTAGGAAGACGAGAAATAAAAGAAAATGAGTATGAAATGGTTTCTTTAGAGGATATTGATATTGGTGATATTATTACTATTATGCCAGGAGAAACAATTCCTCTTGGGGGAAAGGTTATTTCTGGTGAAAGTGATATTGATATGTTTGCTATCAACGGTAATGATATTTTAGAAAAAGTAACTGTTGGCAGTGAGGTTCAAAGCGGTAGTGTTAATATTACGGGAACTCTACGAATCAAAATTTTATATACATATGATCATAGTGCTATGAACAAGATCTTAGAGATTGCGATGATGGCACCAGTTAATTCTTCTAGAACCCATAAAATAGTAGAGCTGATCTGTAAAGTATATACTGTTTTTTTAGTTGCTTCAGGAATAATTTGTGCAACGATCATTCCATTTATTGATCTAGAAAATAATTTCAAGTTTATTTATTTAGGAACGATTTTATTGACTATTTCTGGTTCGTTTGCTTACAAACAAGTTTCATCGTTTGCGGTATTATCAGGAGTCGCTAAAGCTTTTTCAAAAAATATTGTAATAAAAGAAAATAGTGGGCTAGATGCGTTAAACTCTTGTCGAACTGTTATTTATGATCGTTTTGATGGTGCTGAAGTAACTGAAGAGGAGATGAATTTATTTTCTGAGTTATCTAAATTGCGTTTAGATTTGATTATTTTTAATGATGGTCCGGTTGATTTGGAAGATGATCAGTATAAGATCCATAATAATTTAACTGTGGATGAGAAGTTAGAAATTATGGAAATAGCAGGAGTAGATGGCCCAGTTGCTTATATTGGGGATAACTCTAAAGATATTGCTCTGTTGCAAAAAGCATATGTAGGAATTAGCCGTGGTGGTATAAAAGATAAAAGAGTTATTGAAAATAGTGATATTATGTTGATGAATTCGGATTTAAATACGGTTATTGAAACATTTATGATATCTAAAAAACAAAAAGAAGTTACATTTGAAAATATATTTGTCGGATTATTGATTAATTTTATTATGATGATGATAGCTGTAAAAGGTATATTGCCTTGGTGGCTGGCATTAGTGATTTATTTGGTAGAGGAGATAGTAGTTTTATTAAATACTCATCGAATTATTGATATGAAATAAGCAGGGTGTTTTAAGCTGACTTTGAATAGATAAAAATAAGGGGAAGAGAATTGTATGAAGATGGTTGAAATATGTACAATGGATTATTTACCAGGTTATAAAATAACTAAAAATTTAGGAATTGTATTTGGCAGTAAAGTGATGAATAAGGCTTTAGAAACTGATGATAATACAAATATTGAACAATTATTAGATATTACTAGACAAGAAGCAACATCAATAATAGTTGAACATGCTTTGAGAAGACATGCAACAGCAATCGTTAATGTTCGCTTTACGACAACTAATTTGGGTAATAATATGATTGAATGTCAAGTTTCTGGGATGGCAGTAAAGGCGGAAGAAATAAATGAATAAATATCTGATTGAAAAAGATATTTTATTAATTGAATTTTTGTTGAATCATTATAGTAGGAAGAACGCTAAAAATTTATTAAAATATAAGCAGGTTAAAGTAAATGGAATAGTAACGAGCCAATTTAATTATCAATTAAAAAAAGGTGATGAAATTGTTGTTAGTAAAGGTAGTTTTTCAAAAACAAATTTAGATATTCTTTATGAAGATGATGAATTAATTGTAATTAATAAGCCTTCGGGATTGTTAAGTATTGCTGGTGGAAATGAAAAAGAGAAAACCGCATATCATTTAGTTGGTGAATATTTGAAGAGTAAAAATAACAAGGCAAAAGTATTTGTTGTTCATCGTTTAGATAAAGATACATCAGGTGTTTTGATGTTTGCTAAAAACGAAATAATCAAAAATAAACTGCAAAACAACTGGAATGAGATTGTATATAAACGTGGTTATCTGGCAATCGTTGAAGGTAAATTAGATAAAAAGAAAGGTCAAATAAAAAATTATTTAGATGAAAGTAAAACACAGATGGTCTATGTTTCTAATCATAGAAAAGGGAAACTAGCAATTACTAATTATCAAGTTTTAAAAGAGTCTCGTTATAATTCGCTGCTGGAAATTTTCTTAGATACAGGACGTAAAAATCAGATTAGAGTACATATGCAGTATTTAGGACATAGCATCGTTGGTGATAAAAAATATGGTGCTGCAACTAATCCATTAAAAAGGATGGGATTGCACAGTCATGTATTTGCATTTGTACATCCTGATACAAAGGTAAAAATGGAGTTTAAAGCAGCAATGCCGGAAGTTTTTAAAAAATGTTTAGTTTATAAATAGGAATAAAACGAATAATTGAACATATAATATAATGGTGATAGGATGTTTACAATTATGGTTTTATTAGGATTTACAGTCATAGGGGCATTTAAATATTTACAAATAAAAGAAGATGAATAAATTTTAAAATATTATTGACTTTATTGAATTAAAATGCTATTCTATACAAGAAAATGAAAAGTAGTGGAAAGAAGAAGTGCCTGCTTCTCGCCTGATTGATGATGTCGATAGGCAAATGTCACTAAGATAATTATCTTATTGTCAATATGTGTGGGCGCTTAGTGTGCTCACTTTTTATTTAAACTACTAAAATGGAGGTGGCTTTTATTAGCAGATTTGATAACAGAAAACCAAAACAACCAGATGAGTTGGTAAACGAGAAAATTCGTTTCAAAGAAGTTTTAGTAATTGATCAAAATGGTGATCAATTAGGAGTGAAGTCTCGTAATCAAGCGATTGATATTGCTTATAACGAAGGTCTTGATTTAGTGTGTGTTGCACCAAATGCAAAACCGCCGGTATGTCGGATCATGGACTTTGGTAAATATCGCTTTGAACAACAAAAGAAAGCTAAAGAAATGAAACGAAATTCAAAAGTTGTTGCATTAAAAGAAACACAATTATCTGTAACTATTGATGTTCATGATAAGAATGTAAAATTAAAGAGAACGTTAAAATGGTTAGAAGAAGGTAATAAAGTTAAGGTGGCAATTAGATTTAGAGGACGTCAATTAGCTCATATGGATCTTGGTAAAAAAGTTATTGATGACTTCGTAGCTGAGTGTGCTGAGGTTGGTCAGATTGAAAAACCAGCTAAGCTTGAGGGTAGAACTTTAACTGCAATAATTGCGCCAAAGAAAAAATAATTTAGGAGGAATTTATTATGCCAAAAATGAAATCACATAGTGGTCTAAAAAAACGTTTAAAAAGAACAGGTAGTGGTAAATTAAAACGTAGTCATGCTTACGTATCACACTTATCTCATAACAAAACTCATAAACAAAAGAAACATTTAGCTAAAGCAACTCTAGTACATGCTTCTGATTATAAGAGAATTAAATCAAGATTATGTAAATAGTTTTAAATAGGAGGAATATATAAATGGCAAGAGTAAAAGGTGGATTTACTACAAGACGTAGAAGAAAAAAAGTATTAAAATTAGCCAAAGGATATTTTGGTTCTAAACATACATTATATAAAACAGCACATGAACAAGTTATGCATTCATTAGCTTATTCATATAGAGATAGAAGACAAGTAAAAAGAGATATGAGAAAATTATGGATCGCTCGTATTAATGCAGCTGCAAGATTAAATAATATCTCATATTCTAAATTAATGCACGGATTAAAATTAGCTAACGTTGAAATTAACCGTAAAATGTTATCAGAAGTTGCAATTTGTGATCCAAAAGGATTTACTGAAATTGTCAACACTGCTAAAAAAGCATTAGAAAAATAATAAAAAAGACTGTTGGATCCAACAGTCTTTTTATCATAGTGAACACTTTTAAAGATGTGAATATGTTATAATGAAATTGATGTAAACTATGATTTTTGGAGGGATAAAAATGAAACGTGTGGAGATGACAGTTGATTTTAAAAGTAATGTTGAAAAAGTGTTTGAAACTGTAACCAATATGAGCGATTGTTCTTGGCGTAGTGATTTATCAAAAGTGGAAAAAATCAGTGATAATGAATATATAGAATATGATCGCAAAGGCAGGAATACTAAAATTAAAATAACTGATTATCATAAAAATATTCAGCTTGAATATAATGTTCAAAATGATAATTATCAAGGACATTGGTGTGGGCAGTTTGCACCGTTGAAAAATGGTGGTTGTAGATTGTACTTGTTGTTTTATTTTGAACCTCGATCATTTTTAGGTAAATTTATGAATGTTGATAAATTTGAAGAACGTTATATTGAGGATTTGAAAAAGGAATTGCAGGAGTATTGATTATTTGAACCATTTTTTAAAAAATGGTTCTTTTTTTGAAGTGCTAAAAGGATTACATGGTTTAAGGGTAGTGACATCATAAAAAACAGTTTTTTTATTTCGGGTATCGTAGATGCAATAAGTTGGGGCACGATATTTTCCCCGTGAATAACAGACACTACCGGGATTGATCATGGTGATGTTGTTTTTATTAATGATAAAAGGACTGTGGGTATGTCCAAAACATATGACATCGGCACCTTTTTTCTCACCAGTATTAAAAAGATTGTCAAGGTCATAGTCAACGTTGTAATGATGACCGTGTGTAACAAAAAATTTGAGATTATCAATAGTAATAAATATTTCATCATGAATGTTTCTATTAAAATCATTATTTCCTCTAACTAAATAAAAATTATTTAAACCAAGGCCGTCATAGGATGTATAAATATCACCACAGTGTATATAATAGTCAGCACGGCTATGTTTAAGCAAAGTTATTAGATCCTCTTTAGGCATTGTGTGAGAATCAGACAAGATCATTATCTTCATTTTGTATCTCCTTATGTAGTTATTAAAAGCATTGGTAATTGTTATGATTTGATATCAATCAACAAAATTATTAAGAAAACGCTTCATTAATATAATTTTAACATTTAAATGTTAAAATTCCTATAAAAATAAAAATTGATCCAAAGTTGGTTTCTTTAAACAATAATTATTTCATGTTATAATTATAATGTCGAAAAAGAAAGGTAGTGATGCTAGTGAAAAGCTTCATTGTTTTTGAAAACGTAAAAAAAATATACAAAGTTGGTGATGTTGAGATCAATGCATCAAATGGTGTTGATTTTAAGATTGAAAAAGGTGAGTTTGTTGTTATTGTAGGACCTTCAGGAGCTGGAAAAACGACGATTTTAAATTTGCTTGGTGGAATGGATAAGGCTACTAGTGGCAAAATCATTGTTGATGGTAAAGATGTTGCAGCATATGATGAAAAACAGTTGACACAATATCGTAGAGATGATATCGGGTTTGTTTTTCAATTTTATAATTTAGTTCAAAATTTAACAGCTCTTGAAAATGTTGAGCTGGCAACACAAATATCAAAAAATCCTTTAGATGTAAAAATGGTGTTAAAAAGAGTTGGTTTGGAAGATAGAACTAATAACTTTCCAGCCCAATTATCAGGTGGTGAACAACAGCGAGTGGCGATTGCAAGAGCTATCGCTAAAAATCCTAAATTATTGTTGTGTGATGAACCAACAGGGGCTTTAGATTACCAAACCGGTAAAGCAATTTTAGGCTTGTTAAGAGAGATGTGTGATAAATATACGATGACAGTGATCGTCATTACTCATAATAGTGCTTTGGCACCAATGGCAGATCGGATCATTCATCTGAAAAATGGGCAGGTAGCATCGATGAGTCTAAATGAAAATCCTAAACCGATAGCAGAAATTGAGTGGTAATATGAAAAAAAGAGCGTATGTAAAAAATCAAATTCAAATTATTCGTAAAACTAAAGCAAGATTTTTATCTATTTTTTGTATTGTTTTTTTAGGAGCAGCCTTTTTTGCGGGATTACGGCATACTTCATTGATCATGGAAACTACAATGGATGATTATTTAAAGAAATATGAATATAATGATTTGAATTATATTAATACTTTAGGGTTTGATGAAGATGTTATTGAAAAAATATTGGCTATTGATGAGGTAAAGGCTGTTGAATATGGAAATCGTTTTGATGCACTGATAGAATTTAATGATAATAGTAAAGGAGTTACTGTTTATTCTAATAAAAATTTTGATAATAAAGTAAATAAATTAGAAGTTGTTGAAGGGAAACTGCCGGATAAAGATGATGAATGTGTAATTGATTATAATTTTACTTTAAAGAATAAAGTGAATATTGGTGATAAAATTATTTTATCTAATGATAATGGTTCTAAAGAATTTATAGTTAGTGGTTTTGTTAATGATTGTCGTTATGTTAGTAATATTGAACGTGGGACAAATACCTTAGGAGACGGAACGAATGATGGTTATGTAGAAATATTATCCAAGGGAAATGAAACCATAGCGCAGCCTCAAGAACTATATGATTTACGAGGCACAGAAATTTTTAATGAGCTAAGAATAACGTTAAAAAATCCAGACAACGATAGTGTATTTAGTGATGAATATCTTGATTATACAAAAAAAGTTGATAAACAAATAAAAAAAGTATTAGATCAAGAAATAACACAAATAGATGATGAACTTGTTGAGAATGCTAATGAGGAAATTGATGAAGGTGAAAAGGATCTATCTGAAGGAGAGAAACAGTATGCTGATGGAATCAACCAGTATAATGATGGTTTAGCCAAGTATCAAGATGGATATCGTCAATATCAAGAAGGTTTGACGCAATATAATGAAGGCTATCAACAATATCAGGATGGCTTAAATCAGTATAATGCTGGAAAAGCTCAATATGATCAAGGCTGGCAGGCTTATCTTGAAGGAAAAAGTCAATATGATCAAGGGTTAGTTGAGTGGCAGGCAGGTATGGAGCAGTATAATCAGTTGATAAGTCAATATCAGCAATTGAATCAAGTGTATCAGCAAAAATTAAATGAGTATAATGATGCTATTAATGCGGGAATTCCTGAAGGACAGCTAACTGAATTGAAAACATTTTTAGATCAAACGAAAGAAAAATTAGAGATTTTAGATACAACGAGTACTAATCTAAAACAAGAATTAGATAAAAGTAAAATTGAGTTAGATGAAAATAAGAATGTTTTAGAACAAAACAGGATTTTATTAGAAAATACTAAAAAAACTTTAGATGAAAGTAAAGCTAAGCTTGATAGCACAGAGGTTATTTTAAAGTCATCTAAACAAGAATTAGATAATTCTAAAAAAACTTTAGATGATACGAAAATTTTATTAGATCAAACAAAAATAGATTTAGATAATGCTCGAGTACAGTTAGATGAAGCAAAGCAAAAATTAGATGAAGGTCATGATAGTCTCAAAGATATTCCGAAAAGTGAATTAATAACATTAACTAGAGATGAAAATGCAAGTATATTAAGTTTTGATTCTGCCTGTAAATCAATGGCCGCTTTAGCTGTCGTATTTCCATTAATTTTCTTTTTAGTAGCCGCTTTAGTGAGTCTTACTACAATGACACGAATGGTTGAAGAACAGCGAATTCAAAGTGGTACATTTAGAGCCTTAGGATATGATAAAAAAGATGTTATTAATCAGTATCTTATCTATTCCTTTTTAGCGACTTTCTTTGCTAGTGTTTTAGGAATGGTCCTTGGTGTATATTTTTTCCCAGGAATAATTTATTTCTTGTATCATAAAATGTTATTTAGTGTTGGAGCACCAATAATAGTAAGATTTAGCGCTTTTATCTGTGTGCAAACATTTGTGATTTCGGTTGCAATTACAATGATTGTCACTTATATCGTAGTACGTCAGGAATTAAATGAAACTCCTTCGAATTTATTACGGCCTAAACCCCCAAAAATTGGTAAGAGGATAATTTTAGAAAGAATTACTTTTATTTGGAAAAGACTGTCTTTTAACCAAAAGGTGACGATGCGAAATATTTTTAGATATAAAAAACGTTTCTTTATGTCTATCATTGGAATTGCTGGATGTACAGCTTTAATAGTAGTTGGATTTGGAATTAAAAATTCAATTTCCACCCTTGCCGATAAGCAGTACGGTAATATATGGGTTTATGATGGAGTTGTTGTTTTTGATAAGAATTTGAATCAGTCAGAATTGAAGCAGGAACAGGCCGCTTTTAATGATGTAAGTAATGTTAAAGATAGCTGTAGTTTTTATCGAAAGACGATCAGTGTTTTGGATGATAAAGAATATTATGGTACTTTAGAAGTATTTAATAGTAATCAAGAATTAAGTAAATATATTAAATTTGAGGATTTTGATACTCATGATGAATTGAAATTGAATAATGATGGAGTAATTATTTCAGCTAAACTTTCAGAATTATTAAAAGTAGTGGCTGGAGATAAAATTACACTTAAAATTGATGATCAAAACTATCAAGTAAAAGTTAGCGGGGTAATGGTATTACACTTTCAACATCATATTTATATGACTGATCAGTTTTATCAAAAATTAACGGGTGAGCAGGTAAATAAGAATTATACTTACTTTAATTTAAAAGATAAAACTAATGAAGATAGAATTAGTGAATATTGTAATCAGGATACAAATATTGATTCAGTTAATTATATTCAAGGAATCTCGCAAGGATTTAGAGATCAAATGGGAAGTATTGATAGTGTTGTTGTTATTTTGATTGTTTGTGCTGGGGCTTTGGCCTTTATTGTGTTATATAATTTAACGAATATTAATATTCAGGAACGTAAAAGTGAAATTGCGACAATTAAAGTATTAGGATTTTATCCAAAAGAAGTATACGATTATGTATTTAGAGAAAATCGTATTTTAGGACTGATTGGATCTTTTGTAGGCTTAGGACTTGGTAAGTTGATTCATATGTTTATTATTACAACGGTCGAAGTAGAAGTTGCAATGTTCGTTAGAAGTGTAAATTTAATGAGTTATATATATGCAATAGTAATTACGATGTTTTTTACGTCATTTATTAATTTTGTAATGCGTAAAGTTTTAAATCGCATTGATATGGTTGAGTCTTTAAAAAGTATTGAGTAATTAAATTCTTTATGGTTATAAGAATTATTATTTAGGAGTATATAAAATCTTAAGAAATTCTAAAGAAAATTTAAAAAAATTTTTTCTCTGAAACCTAAGCCAGGCTTAGGTTTTGAAAAAACGGCAGAAATGAAAATGCTTTCATAGGTGGATTTTTAAGATAAATAGTAATATAATTAGACATGGATATATTATTGAAAGGAGGTAACGAATGGATATAAATATTAAGACGAAGCTAACAAATGTGTTTGATGAGTATATTGTTAATCGTAAAGCAATGTTCATTCCGATTGTGGCTGTTGCAAGTTTTATGCTTGTAGGTTATGCTGCAACCGATAAAGAAATGCCGGAAATTAGATCTAATCAAATTGAAGTTCCATACGGAGAGAAATTAGATTTAGATAGTATTGATATTGTCGACAATAAAGATAGTCGTGAATTAATTGATGTAAAAGCAGATACATCTTCATTGAATGTAAATCAGTTAGGCGTATATGATGTTGGAGTTACTGCTACCGATCAAGGTTCTAATGTGGCGACAAAAACAATTAAAGTTGCTGTTGTTGATAAAGAAGAACCTAAGTTTGAGATGCTGGGAACAAGTAAAGGTTATGTTATTGAAGTTCCAGTAAAAGGAAGTAGTGATTTTGCAAGTTATGTTAAAGCTACTGATAATGTTGATGGTGATGTAACTCCATTTATCGAGCAAACATGCCGCTAAATACAGATGTACCAGGTTTCCAGGATATTACTTTGAATGTCGCTGACAGTTCTGGAAATACAGCAAGTAAAACATTTACTTTTGCAGTAAGTGATTTAGAAGCACCAGTAATTAATTTATTACAAGGTGAAAATGTTACTGTTGATTATGGTAGTACATTTGATTTAAATAACTATGTAAGTGTTGTAGATAATTTGGATGGAGCATTAACACCAAATGTTGAAGGTTCAATCGATACTTTAAAAATGGATGAAGTGCAAACATTAAAATTATCTGTTCAAGACAGTTCAGGAAATACTACTGAAAGTGCGTTAAATGTTGTTGTTAAAGATTTATCAGCACCAGTAATTACTTTAAGTGAATCAAATATTGTTATAAATGCTGGTGATAACGTTGACTTTAGTTCTTATCTTGTTTCAGCAATTGACAATAAAGATGGTGATATAAGATCTAAAGTAGAAATTTCTGCACCAAGTACTGATAAAGCTGGTAATAAAACAGCTACATATACTGTAAGTGATGAAGCAGGTAATAGTAGTAGTGCTTCTTTAACTGTAAAAATTAATAAAGTATATACAGGTAGTGCTGCAAGCAATGCTTATGGAAATGCGGTAGTATCTGCTGCTTACTCTAAACTTGGAGCGCCTTATAAATGGGGAGCTGCAGGACCTAATGCTTTTGACTGTTCAGGATTTGTTAAATGGTGTTATTCTAAAGTAGGAATATCACTACCACATTCATCTTCAGCTCAAAAGAGTGCGGGAACTCAAATCAGTGTTTCAGCTGCAGAACCAGGTGATATTTTATGGAAATCTGGCCATGTAGGTATTTATATTGGTGGTGGGAAGTATATCCATGCACCTCAAACAGGTGATGTAGTTAAAATTTCATCGGTTTCAGGTTCAGGTTTTGTTTGTGCCATCAGAGTAAAATAAAAATTGAATATATTGAGGAATCTTAATAGATTCCTTTTTATTTTGAATAAATGGGTAGGCTTTTTTGTCTGTTTGTTTTATAATTAATACATAAAATTTAGTAGAAAGTATTGGTGATGATATGTATGTTGCAACAAGTAGGCAAATGAAAGCTTACGACAAAGCATTATTAGATGCTGGTTATACAATTGAAGAACTAGTTGATAAAGCTAGTAATGCTATTTTACCCCATTGTAAAAATTATGATAATATTGTGATTGTTTGTGGTCCTGGAAATAATGGTGCTGATGGTTTGAGTCTGGGGATAAAGTTACATCTTAGAGCAAGAAATGTTAAATTATATTGTTTTGGAAATCCAGATAAGTTATCAAGAGCGAATAATTATTATATCGATCAAGCGCAGGAAATGGAAGTACCGATAACCTTTATGGATGAAGAGGATATTTCATTGTTTGTAAGAGATGCTAAAAAAGCAGATGTAGTAGTAGATGCAATGTTTGGTTTTGGGTTAAATAGTGAGGTTAGAGGAATCGCAAAAATATTAGTTAATGAAATTAATAATTTATATGATGTTGATATTATTGCAATCGATATTCCTACTGGGTTAGATCCTGATACCGGAATCCCTTATGGTAGTGTAGTTTGTGCCAGTAAAACAGTTACTCTTACAGCAATTAAGCAGGCGTTTTTAAATGATGAATGTCATATGTATACCGGTGAAATTGCGATTGAATTATTAGATGTAAAAGATTTACGCCATGAATTAAAATTAGCTAAACTAGTGAGTCCATCGTGGATCAAATATCACTTAAAACCACGCAGTTATTATGGACATAAAGGTATCTATGGAAAAGTATTGCAGATTACAGGATGTGATCATTATCGTGGGGCGGCGTTATTAGCGTCACGAGCAGCAGTATTTAGCGGAAGTGGCATAGTTTGCGTTTGCTCTAGTGATAAAGTTATTGATGCTCTTGCAAGTACTACGCCAGAATGCACATCGTTACTTAGAGAAGAAATTTTAGATGTAAATGTTTTTGAAAATCGTGATGCTGTTTTGATCGGCTCTGGTTTGGGGTTAAATGAGCAAAGCGAGCGATATGTAATTGATACATTAAAAAATGTAAAATGTCCTTTAGTGATTGATGGGGATGCTTTAACGATTGTTTCTAAGCATCTTGATTTATTAAAAAGTTGTTCTATGCCAATCATTTTGACACCTCATCATGGTGAATTTAAACGGTTATGCTTTTATAATGATGAATTAGAGATGGTTGAAAAAGTTTCTCAGTTTGCATCAGAATATGGAGTGATCGTAGTGTTGAAAGGACCAAATACGATTATTACAGATGGAAATGAAGTATATCGTAATATTACAGCGAATAAAGCGATGGCTACTGCGGGAATGGGTGATGTCTTGGCAGGAATAATCACAAGTTTTGTTGGACAAGGATATTTACCTAAAGATGCAGCTATTTTAGGAACATATTTACATGGCAGCTGTGGTGATATTATTGGGGATAATTCATATACTGTAATTCCTAGTAAACTAATTAATCTAATTCCTAAAGTGATGCATGAAATTATTAATGAACAAAAATAGTTTATATCTGAAAATAAAAAGATGATTTAAGATTATTGGATTAATAAAATTAAATCATCTTTTTGAGTCTTTAGTTATTTATCAGAACATCTTTTAATAATAGTAATATTTCTACCACTATCTTTATTTTTTCGGTAACTATAAAATAAATCGTCATTTTCAACTGTACAGTATGGAGAGACAGTAATATTATCTTCAAGTAAGCCGAGATTTAAGAGCATTTTTTTATTAAGACCTTTATTGTCCATTAAATAATGAGTTTCATCAGTTTTATGGTAGTAAGGTGTAGTATCAAAATCCATCGCTTTAACAAGATCGATAACATTATCCATAACTTCAAGGCAATCTTGACAAATGCAAGGACCAATATATGCCAACATTGTTTTAGGGTTACAATGTTCATTATTGATCAAATGACTAGTAACTTTAGAAACGATTTGTTTAGTTGTTCCTAACCATCCAGAATGAATTGCGGCAATGATATTTGTTTCTGGAGAATATAATAGAACAGGGGTACAGTCAGCATGAAATGATAATAAAAATAGATCAGCATCTTTAGTGTAAAGAGCATCAGTGTTGTCAAAAGCACTTTCTTGATCATAAATTCCTTTACCCCCATCATGAATAGTTACTTCTTTAAAGTTTGCAGAATGTACTTGATGTGGTGCTACCATATGGTCTAGATCAGTATTTAAAAGAGCAGCCAGATTTTTACGGTTATTTAGTATTAACTCTTTATCAACATTATTAAAAGACATATCTCCTAATTTTTTAGTTACAGTATACGCTTCAATATTTTTTACAGTATTCCATTTAATTAATTTCATATTTTTATCCTTTCCTATGTAATTTGCCTTAGCACCAAATTTAATTAAACATATAGTATATTAAAGGAGGTGAAAATGATGTTTAGTAATTCAGGATGTGGATGTAACAGCTGTAATAGCTGCAACAATTGGGGATGGAACAATTCTATGAATGGATGTCGTGCAACACCAATCGTAGCTCCTCGAAAAGTTTGTACAACATGCTCTAATCAATATGTTGAGCAACCTATTATTTGTCCAATCGAATGCCGTCATGTTAATAATATCGTTTATTACCCACGTTATTATCCACGCTATGAACGCACTTGTATGACTCAAAGTGCTGGAAATCCATTTACAAATGCTAATATGGCATCTACATTTGGTTTTAATAATAGCGGATATAATAATACTACTGGGGATTCTGTAATCAACGGAATGTACAACACTACAAATAATACAGGAAGTGGTTGTGGTTGTAATCGTTAGAAAAGATAGATGCTAAGGCATCTATTTTTTCTTTAATTCATTTAAACAATTAGCATCAGGATCAATATAAATAGTCTTATAACTATCTAAAATAACCTGGCCAGGTTTAGCTTTATTAGGTTTTTTTAAGGTTTTTACTAAAGTATAATTTACCGGCACACTACTACTGTTTTTACCTTTAGAATAATAGGCAGCAATATTGCTGGCTAAACGAATAGTATATTCATCTAATTTATCGCCTTTAACGATCACATGACTTCCAGGCATGTCTTTGACATGAAACCAGGTATCATAGCGATGAGCATGTTTGAATGTTAAATAATCATTTTGGAGATTGTTTTTACCAATACATATTTCAATTCCATCTTTAGTATAGTATGTTTCAAAAGCAGGTTTTTTGTTTTTACGAATAGTATTATGCTTCTTTTTCTTTTTTAAATATCCCAAATTTTCTAACTCTTCTTTTATTTCTAATGCATCATAGTATGATGCATTATCCATTAAAGTTAATAAACTATCAAAATATTCAATTTCTTTTTGAGTTATATTTATTTGTTCTTTTAAAACATTGATTGAATTTTTAGCTTTTTGATATTTATTATAATATTTTTGAGCATTTGCTTTAGGATCAAGTTTTTCATCTAAATCGACCATAATTTTAGTATTATCATAATAATTATCCAATTCAATATGTTTCATTCCTTTTTTTAATAAATGTAAATTAGAATATAATAAATCACCAATAATTCGATATTCATCACTATTTTGAGAATCTTCTAACGTTGTTTGTAGTTTAGTTAATTTAGAGATGTTCTTTTGATATTCATTTGTAATGAATTTAAGTAAATTAGAAGTTTGCTGCTTAATTCGCTCTTTTTGATCGATTAGATTGAAATGCTGATCGAGACCTTCAAATAAAGGGTATACTTGAAATGAAGTTTGTAGATGGGTTAGAGGAATTAAGTGAAAATATTCTTTTTGATCTGTTTTACTTATATATAATTGTTCACTGGTTTTGATCTCATTCATGATTGATATAAAACTAGCGCCATTATCATGACGATAAAGGATTTCTTTGGAAAGAATTGGCGAAATACCTTGATAGACTTTAGTTAAATTATTACATTCAATGAAATCTTGATCAAAAGGATTTAGTTTATTGAAATTTACTGGAGGTAGTTGATAGATTGCACCTGGCTGAACAAAACGTTCACTATTAATATTAGGAGTAATTCTTTTTAAACAATCAAGAATTTTTTTATCCTGATTACAAAGAATAATATTAGAATGTTTACCCATTATTTCAATAAAACAATGATATTCTATATAATCGCCAAATTCATTATGACAGCCAAAAAGAATGTGACAAATACGGTCGAGTTCTATCTGTTTGATCTCTTTGATATAGCCGCCTTCTAGATGTTTTCTAAATAACATTGTTAAAGGATTAGGGTTTTCCGGAGTTGGATAATCTAAATTTGTTAGTTGAATTCTTGCATACATAGGATGACAAGAGAGAAGTAATTTATAATTTTGTCGATTACTTCTTATTTGGATTAACAATTCGTATTTAGAAATTTGGTAGATTTTATTGATTCTACCACCTGTTATTGTGTTATTCAATTTGTTTATTACTTGATGCATCATTATTCCATCATAAGCCATTTTTATCACCCAAAATAGTATAACATAGATTGAAAACAATTGACATTATAAGGTGTATTTTGTATGATGAACATATCATAAAAAAGGGGTGTTAATAAGTGCAAAAAGGAATGTTAATAATTCTTAGTGGTCCAAGTGGAGTAGGTAAAGGAACAGTAAGAGAAGAATTGTTTAAAGATGATAGTTTGAATTTGGCGTATTCGATCTCGATGACAACTCGTAAACCACGTCCCAACGAAAGAGATGGAATTGATTATTTTTTTGTAGAAGAAGAAGAGTTTAAAAAGAAAGTTAGTGAAGGTAAATTATTAGAATGGGCACAGTTTGTAGGGAATTATTATGGAACCCCTAAAGATTATGTTGATCAGCTGCTAAGTGAAGGGAAAAATGTAGTGTTAGAAATTGAAGTTCAGGGAGCTCTTCAAGTTATGGAAAGATGTCCTGATGCTACGACGATTTTTATTGTACCACCAAGTATGGAAGAACTTGAAAGAAGGATCCGGGGGCGAAGAACAGAAGAAGAAGAGATCGTTCAGCAGCGTTTAGCTAAGGCAAGAAAAGAAATAGCTACTAAAGATGAGTATAAGTATGTTGTTGAAAATGATGATATTATTGAAGCAAAAGAAAAAATTGCAAAAATAATTAAAGAACATCGAACTAATCAGGGTTACTAATCCCTGATTTTTAGTGGAGGAAAGATGGAAAAAATAAAAGAATATTTTAGGCTGTTTACATATATTTTTTATCCTGGAGTTGTTTTCATTTTATATTTTGCACAAGTAGTGGAAGGGAAATTGGGATTGAATTTAATTTTTTGTCCTACAGATCTAGTTTTAATGATATTTATTTTAATAATATATTTGTTGTTAGATGCTTTTAAGATTTTTGATAAAAAAGCATTTAGAATGTTGAAAAAGAACGATGGTAAAATAAAATTACCGGTTATGCTCATCATTATCGTTGTTTTAGTGTTTTTGATGAATTTGTATGATCAATTAAAAATTTATTTTTATCTTAATAATGAGGTAAGTATTAATTTGTTATTTGTAGGAATTGTTTGGTTGATTTTATATAGTGGATGTTATCTTTTAAATAAATTTGAAAAATGATTTTTGATTTAATCGAAAAGAACAGATTTACTCATCTGTTCTTTTTAAATAATCTATTCTTTATCTAAACTGTTTGTAATCACCTTTTTTAACTGCTTTTATTTAATGATGATATCTAGTTTTCATCACTTGTAATAATATCTTTTATATACATTTCCTGTTTTGTTTAAATAGAGCAGGAATTTGAATAAGATATCATTTTTAAAGTCATTATATAGTACTAATTCTTTTGGCATTACTTACACCTTTTATTTATTATGTATAGAAATTTAGTGTTTTACAAGATGTTGAAATTTTATAAAAAGGGTTTTAAAAATAATAAAAAACTGTACTATTGGAAAGTAGTTTAGTACAATAAAATTACAAAGATAAAAACACAGTCTGGTTGGTAGTCCAGACGCAGCTGTTAGTTGCCAGTAACCTGCCTCCTTAGGTTGTCCTTTCTTTGATATTATTTTAAGGAGGAAGCTTTATGGAATTAGATGTGTTTTTTGAAGATCCGTTTTGGATCGGGGTTTTTTATTTAAATGGTGATTGTGAAAGATTTGTTGAAAGAGTTGTTTTTGGTAATGAGCCTAAAGATGGTGAAGTCTATAATTATATTTTATATCACAGTCAAAATTTATCTTTTAAAGCGGTTTGTCAGTTGAAAGTAAAGTCTAGACCGAAAAATCCTAAACGGATGTTAAGAATAATCAAAAAGCAAAGTTCTGATCTTGCTATTGGAACAAAGTCAATGCAGGCTTTAAAGATGCAATATGAGCAAAATAAGAATGAAAGTAGAGTTAGTAAAAAGAAATTGAAGAGAGATAAGAAAGATTATTTGTTTCAATTAAAACAAGAAAAACGTAAGGCTAAGAAAAAGGGACATTGATTCCCTTTTTGTAATATTTCTAGGGAAATATAAGGAGAAAGTAGAATAATGTTTAAAAAAGTGATTTTTTGTTTTGGGTTTATTAATATAGGACTATTTTTACTTATGTTTAAAAAGCCATTAAAAAAACAAAAGCAATCAAAATACGATTGTGCAATTGTTTGTGGTTTTCCCGCAAATCAAGATGGCAAACCTTCATTGATAATGAAGTCAAGAGTTGAAAAAGCGGTTGAATTATATCGGCAGGGAAAAATCAAATACATTATCTTTTCGGGAGCTGACGTCCAAAATCGATACAAAGAAGCGGATGTAATGGAAAAATACGCTTTTAAATTAGGAGTTGATAAAAACGCAATTATTAAAGAATCAAAAGCTAAATGCACATATCATAACTTAATGTATGCTAGTGAAATAATGAAAGAAAAAAATTTTAATAGCTGTTTAGTCATTACTAACAGCTGGCATTTACGCAAAGCTGATCATTATGCGCGTAAATTTAAATTAAATTATGCGATGGTTGTAGCTTGTAGGCCAAAGGGTTATGGAGTTATAAGGGTGCTATGGCTGCATATATCGACTAATTTGATCATGTATCGTAATATGTTTAAAGGATATTATTAGATTTTAAATAAGGATAGAATTTAGTTTATAGAGACTTTGATGATGAAGTCTCTTTTGTTTTATGATAGAATAGGAAAAACGGAGATGATAACAGTGTATATTGTAGAAGTATTAGTCGAACATCCAACTCATGCTTTAGATACAACTTTTGATTATTTATCTAAAACTAAAATATTAACTGGTGTGCGGGTTGCGATTACTTTTGGGGCTCAAAAAATAATTGGATATGTAATGGCATCTCATTATAGTGAATTAACTAAAAGTGAATTGGAACAGGAAGCAGGATTTAAATATCGTTATATAAGTGAAATTATTGATGAAAAGCCGCTGTTAAATCAAGAGTTACAAGAATTATCACTTACTTTAGCTAAATTGACTTTAGCACCGCGAATCAGTTGTTTACAAGCAATGTTACCAGCTCAGCTAAAACCAAGTACTAATAAAAGTGTCGGGATTAAATATCAAAAGGTGATCAAAGTCATTAATGAAGATGTTAAAACACCTAAGCAAAAAGAAGCTCTTGCTTATTTAAAAGAAAACAACGATACAACTTTAAAAGATTTTCCATATAGTCGAGGATTACTTAATAAATTAGTCGAACAACAAGCTGTACAAATTATTGATAAAGAAATTTTTCGAGATCCTTATTCTGGAAAAATAGAAAAAGAGACTGAATTTTCTTTGAATTTAGATCAACAAAAAATCGTTGACGGCATTATCGCCAAAAGTGATTTTTTTCATACTGCATTAATTCATGGCGTAACCGGTTCGGGGAAAACAGAAGTATATTTACATTTATCAAAATATGTAATCAATCAAGGGAAGACAGTTTTAATGCTGGTTCCAGAAATTTCTTTGACACCAATGATGGTCGATGTTTTTAAACAGCGCTTTGGTAAAAAAGTAGCTATCATTCATTCTAAACTTTCTTCTGGAGAAAGGTATGATGAGTATCGAAGAATTTTAAATAATGAAGTAAAAATCGTCGTTGGGGCAAGAAGTGCAGTATTTGCACCTTTAAATAAAATTGGTTTGATCATTCTTGATGAAGAACATGATCCTAGTTATAAACAAGAAACTAAACCGCGCTATCAAACGATTCAAATTGCCAGGTTGCGTGGACAATATCATCATTGTCCAGTTGTTTTAGGAAGTGCTACTCCCTCATTGGAATCATATAGCCGAGCTTTAAAGGGTGTTTATGATCTTTATAATTTGCCTAAACGAATCAATCAATTTCCGTTACCTGAAATTGAATTAGTAGATATGGCTAAAGAAATCAGAGATAAAAATTATTCTTTGTTTTCTAGAGAAATGAAAAAAAGAATTGAGAATTGTTTGGATAATCAAGAACAAGTTATTCTTTTATTAAATAAACGTGGTTATGCCACATATATTCGTTGTCTTGATTGCAAAGAAGTGATAAAATGTCCTCATTGTGATGTGACTTTGACATATCATAAGCATGATCACAAATTAAAATGTCATTATTGTGAGTATCAAATGGATATGCCTGCAAGCTGTCCTAATTGTAAAAGTCATTACTTAAAACCTGTAGGAATTGGAACCCAAAAGGTTGAAGAACAGTTGGAAGCTGCTTTTACTAAAGCAAAAGTAATTCGCTATGATGTGGATACTACCAGGAATAAAGATGGACATCATAAGTTATTAGAAAAATTTGCGAGAAAAGAAGGCAATATTTTATTAGGAACACAGATGATAGCTAAAGGCCTGGATTTTGAAAATGTTACGTTTGTTGGGGTTTTAGATGCGGACATAAGCCTAAATATTCCTGACTTTAGGGCTAATGAAAGAACTTTTCAACTGTTGGAACAAGTATCTGGAAGAAGTGGACGTGGGCGAAAAAGAGGAACGGTCTTGATTCAAACCTATAATCCGGAACACTTTGTCTCACAATGTGTAAAAAATCATGATTATCTAGGTTTTTTTAAAGAAGAAATGAATTTTCGGAAAATGGCTCATTACCCGCCATATGTTCATTTAGTTAGTATCTTGATTCAGGGACATGATGAATCCATAGTAATTCAAAGTGCTGATCAAATTAAAACTTATTTACAAAAGCAGTTAAGTAAAGTAATGATTTTAGGACCAGCAAATAGTTTAATTTATCGGATGCATGATATTTATCGCAAACGAATCATGATAAAGTTTATTAATAGTAAGGAAATATATCCAGTATTGGAAAAGATGAGCAAATTTTATAATAAAAATGGGACTAAAATAAATGTTGTGTGTGATTTTAATCCCTATAGTCAAATGTAGAAAGGAAATTTATGGCAAGAGCAGTTGCATTAGAAGTTTTATTAAAATATTGGAATGAACAGAGTTATTTAAATATAACTTTGAACGAATATTTACAAAATAGTGATTTATCAAGAAATGATAAAGATTTAGCGACACGAATAGTGTATGGGACGATTCAAAATAAAATATATCTGGAATATCAATTAGAACCGTATATTAAGGGCAAGAAAGTTAAAAATCGGGAAAGATTGATTTTGTTGATGTCATTATATCAATTGATATTTTTAGATAAAATACCATCATATGCAATTATTGATGAGGCTGTGAAACTGGCTAAAAATAAAAATTTATATGCTGGTAAATTTGTTAATGCCATTCTTAGAAACTATCTTCGAAACGGTAAAAGAAATATTGATGAAGTCGATGAATTAAAACGATTATCAATTGAAACCAGTCATCCTTTGTGGATGGTAAAAATGTTAAGTAAACAATACGGTTTAGAAGTGACAAAAAAGATTTGTTTTCATGATAATATGCCACCAGTAAGAGCAGCGAGAGTCAATACACTAAAAATAAATAGAGAAGAGCTATTGAAAGACAGCACTTTTAAAAAGGGAAATCTAGCTTTAGATGCTGTTTTATATGAGGCTGGAAATATTGCGGATACAGAATATTTTAAAAATGGATCAGTGACGATTCAAGATGAATCCAGCCAGCTTGTAGCGCCGTTATTAAATCCGCAAAAAAATGAGTTGATATTGGATATGTGCTGTGCTCCTGGCAGTAAAACAGCTCATTTAGCGGCATTGATGGAAAACAGTGGCAAGATCATTGCTTATGATTTGTTTGAACATAAAATCAAATTAGTTAATGATAATTTAGTACGGTTGGGGATAACTAATGTAGAACTGCATGTCAAAGATGCGACAACTTTGAAAGATGATTATCCAAAAGAAACGTTTGATAGGATTTTATTAGATGCGCCATGCAGCGGTTTAGGAGTAATGAAAAGAAAACCAGAAATTAAATATCATGATTCTACAGTGATGGATACGCTGATCCCTTTACAAACAAAATTATTAGACAATGCCTACTATTTATTGAAAAATAATGGTAAAATGGTATACAGTACTTGTACTATAAATAAAAAAGAAAATGAACTAATGATAAAACAATTTCTTGATAAATATCCAGATATGCGGATAATTGAAGAAAAGAAGATTTTGCCATATGTTTATGATAGTGATGGTTTTTATATGTGTAAATTAGAAAAAGGAAAATAAGATGAAAAATATTTATGATTATTCTTTAGAACAGTTAACTGAATATTTTGCTTTAATAAAGCAAAAGCCATTTAGAGCAAAACAAGTGTTTAGCTGGCTTTATCAAAAAGATGCTTATCAATTTGATGAAATGTCAGATTTATCAAAAGAACTTAGAAATAATTTGAAAGAAGAATTTAGATTTGATGTTTTAAAAATCAAAGAAAAACAAATATCTAAGGACGGAACAATTAAGTATTTGTTTGAATTATTAGACGGAAGTTTGATTGAATCAGTATTAATGGTTCATGATTATGGTAAGTCTTTATGTGTAACAAGTCAGGTAGGCTGCAACATGAAATGTAAATTTTGTGCCAGCGGACTGCTTAATAAACAGCGAAATTTGACAGCGGGAGAAATGGTTGCTCAAATCATGAAGGTCCAGCAGGATATAGCACAGCGAATAAGCCATGTGGTCGTAATGGGTACTGGGGAACCGTTTGATAATTATGATAATGTGATGAGTTTTGTGAGAATCATCAATCATCCCCATGGTCTAGCAATCGGAGCACGACATATTACAATTTCTACTTGTGGTTTAATTGATGGTATTAATAAATATAGTGATGAAGGTATTCAAACTAATTTAGCGATTTCTTTACATGCTCCAAATGATGAAATTCGTAATCAATTAATGCCAATAAATAAAGTATATCCGATGGATGATTTACGAAAAGCAGTTAGTGATTATATTAATAAAACTAATCGGCGGGTTACTTTTGAATATATTTTGTTGAAAGATATCAATGATGATATTATCTATGCTCGTCAGCTTGCTCATTATTTAAGAGGATTAAATGCTTATGTTAACTTGATTCCTTATAATAGTGTTGATGAACATGGCTATCAGCCTAGTTCTAAAGAGCAGGCCGAAATATTTAAAAGCGAATTACTTAGATTACATATAAATGTAACGATGCGAAAAGAACATGGGCGCGATATCGATGGTGCTTGTGGACAGTTAAGGGCTAAAAGAAGTGAGGTGAAATAATGAACTATTATGCAAAAACTGATATCGGTAAGGTAAGAAGTAAAAACCAGGATCAAGCAGCAGTAATCGTTAATACAAAAGATCAAATCGTTGCAGTTGTTTGTGATGGGATGGGTGGTCACCGTTCGGGAGAAATAGCTTCGAGAGTAGTAATTGAACATGTGGTAAGCTGTTTTAATTGTATTCCGCCGTTTGATAATGTTGATGAGGTAAAAAAATGGATAAAGGAAACGATAATTGAGGCTGATATTATTGTGAAAAAAACAGCGATGCAAAATATTGAACATCGTGGTATGGGGACGACAATTGTTGTGGCAGTTTTTATGGACAATATGTTATATATATCTCATGTTGGCGATAGTCGTGCATATGTTTTGAAAAATGATAATTTAATTCAGGTAACTAGAGATCATACTTTAGTTAATGAATTGATCAAACGTGGCGTGATTAGTGAAGAAGAAGGAAAAAATCATAGTCAAAAACATGTTTTGATGCAGGCAATCGGTGCCGATACTAAAATAGAACCTTCATTGATCGAATTGGATTTTGTAAATAGTTTATTATTACTTTGTAGTGATGGCTTATATAACAGTCTTGATGAAAATAAAATAATTGAAGTATTGAGAAAAGATATAAAGGTTCCTTATATGGTAGATGAATTAATTGATTTGGCTAATGAAAATGGTGGTTATGATAATATTGCTGTAGCTATTATTGATAATAGGGGAGGTAAATAGGATGTCAAAAATAATTGCAGAACGTTATGAATTATTAGAGCTTATTGGTCAAGGTGGTATGGCGGATGTTTATTTAGCTAAAGATATTATTTTAAATCGGACGATCGCGATTAAAATTCTTAGAACAAGTTTAGCTAAAGATCCTATTTATGTAACAAGATTTCAACGTGAAGCTAGTGCCGCAGCAGCACTTTCACATCGAAATATAGTTGAGATATATGATGTCGGTGAAGATGAAGACAAATATTATATTGTTATGGAATATATCCCTGGAACAACTTTAAAAGAGTTGATTTTAAAGCGTGGTGCTGTGCATGTTGTAGAAGCAATAGATATTATGAAACAGGTAGTTAGTGGAATTGCTAAGGCACATCAGTTAGGAATCATTCATCGTGATTTAAAACCGCAAAATATTTTAGTGACTGATAGTGGTGTAGCTAAGATTGCAGATTTTGGAATTGCATCTATGCAGTCGTTAGCGCAAGTGACACAAACGGATGTAATTATGGGATCTTTACATTATTTGGCACCAGAGCTGGCACGTGGTGAAAAAGCAACAGTACAAAGTGATATTTATGCTTTAGGAATCGTTTTTTATGAACTGTTACGTGGTGAAGTTCCTTTTAACGGTGAATCTCCAGTAAATATTGCTTTGAAACATATGCAGGAAGATCTACCTTCGTTATTAGAATTTAATCCTTCAATTCCGCAATCAGTTGAAAATATAATTATTAAAGCAACTGCTAAGAATTTGAATGATCGATATAATAATGCAAATGAAATGCTGGAAGACCTTAATACTTGTATGGATCGTTTAAATGAGGAAAAACTTAAATTTACTTATGATAGTGAACCGGAACCTACGATAGTTCTTGATTCTCGTTCTGTATTTAATACCGGAAATACAGCGGATATTCCTCCGGTAAAAGAAGTAATAAAAGAGGATAAGGCTAAAGAAGAAAAAGGATTGAAAAAATTAGTTACAAAATTTAAGGGATTAAGTACTAAGGCTAAAGCTGCAATTATTATTGGTACAGTATTTGTTGTTGCTGTAATTGCATTTGCACTTTATGTTAATATCCGGCCAGATACAAATTTAATGCCTGATCTCGAGGGAAAAACGCAGGAGCAGGCTCAAGAACTGTTGAAAGATTACAAAGTAACTATTAGTGATGATATTATTGAAGAATTGTCTGATGAGTATGATGAAGGTAAGATTATTGAAACAGATCCTAAAAAAGGAACAACAATAAAAGAAGGGGATGTTGTTAAGTTAACAATATCTAAAGGTAAATATATTGTTGTTGATGATTATGTAGGAATGGATGTTGAAAAAGCTGAAAAGGCATTAGATAAATTAGGATTTGATGTGACTATTGAATATGAGATTTCTTCAAAAACTAAAGGTACTGTAATCGAACAAAGTATTGATGAAGGTGAAAAAGTAGATCCTACTGAGAAAAAACGTGAAATTACGTTAACGGTTTCTAAAGGTAATTATATAGTTATTTCAGATTATTTAGGAATGGATATTGAAAAAGCTAAAGAGGCTTTGGCAAAACTAGGATTTGAAGTAATTGAAGAGACAGAAGAATCTGAAAAGCCTCAGGGAACAGTAATAAAACAAAGTTTGCAAAAAGGTCATAAAGTGGATCCTGATGAAACTGATAGAACAATTACATTGACAGTTTCAGGTGGTCTTAAAATAGAAGTTCCTAATGTTGTAGGAATGGAAATCAATGTTGCTAAAAGTCGTTTGGAGAGTAAAAACTTTAATGTTGTTCTCAGCAAATTATCAACTGATTCATTGAGTGAAGATGAAATTAAAAATATTGCTATTAATCGAGTGATAAGACAAAGTCCAGAGGCTTTTAGTACAGTTGATAAAAATGGTGAAACCGTTACATTATATTATTATGATTCAAAACCGGAAATTTCTACAGATGATTAAGGAGGAAATTAATGTCACAAGGTAGAATAATTAAGGCGTTATCAGGGTTTTATTATGTTGAAGATGGTGATAAAATAATTCAATGTCGGGCAAGGGGTAAATTTCGCAAGGACGAAATTAAGCCCCTTGTTGGTGATTATGTTGAATATCAAGATAACTATATTATGAAATTATTGCCGAGAAAAAATTTTTTAATTCGCCCACCAATTTGTAATGTTGATCAGGCTTTAATTGTTAGTTCATGTAAAGAACCAGATTTTTCTTCGATGTTATTAGATAAATTTCTATTAGTGGTTGAACATTTGCAGATTGAACCAATAATCGTTATATCCAAGATAGATTTAGGTGATAAAGAAGTAAAAAAATATATTGCGGATTATCGTAAAGCGGGGTATCGCGTTTATGAAATAAGTTCGAAAGACAATGTAGGAATTATGGAATTAAAAACTGTGTTCAAAGATAAAATAACGGTAATTACTGGTCAAAGTGGAGTGGGGAAAAGCAGTTTATTAAATGCTTTGGATATTAATTTGAATTTAGAGACAAATATTATTTCTAAATCATTAGGACGTGGAAAACATACTACAAGACATGTTGAGTTGATTAAAATGTATGATGGATATATTGGTGATACACCAGGTTTTTCTTCGATAGATTTAAATATAAAACCAGAAGAATTAGCTGTTGCATATCATGATTTTGAAGAGTATAGTCATAAATGTAAGTTTAGAGGCTGTTTGCATGATAGTGAACCTAATTGTGGCGTAAAGCAGGCGGTAGTTGATGGCGTGATTTCTAAAGAACGCTACGAGCATTATCTAATGAATTTACAAGATACAAAAAAGAAAGAGGAACATAAGTATGGTTAAAATAGCACCTTCATTATTATCAGCAGATTTTACTTGTTTAAAAGATGAAATTAACAAAATAGAAACAGCTCAATGGATTCATTATGATGTGATGGATGGACATTTTGTCCCTAATATTTCGTTTGGTTACAGTATTTTAAATGATGTAAGCAAAATCACAGATATGTATTTAGATGTTCATTTGATGATTAGTGAACCAGCAAAATATGTTGATAATTTTATTGCTAGTAAAGCATCTTTGATTGTTTTTCATTATGAAGCGGTCGTTAAAGAAGAAATAAATAGTTTAATAGATTATATTAAAAATCAAAATGTTGATGTGGGAATTTCGATTAAACCCGATACGCCAGTAGAAGAGATACTACCTTTTTTATCAAAATTAGATTTAGTACTGGTAATGTCAGTTGAACCAGGCTTTGGTGGGCAGAAATTTAATCCTATTGCACTTGATAAAATATCTAATTTAGCAAAATTAAAAAAGGATCATCAGTACCATTATTTAATTGAAGTAGATGGTGGAATAAATGAAATTACCGCAAAACAATGTCGTCAGGCAGGAGCCGATGTTCTTGTTGCCGGCAGCTATATTTTTAATAGTGATGATTATGCAAAGGCGATTGAATCATTAAAATGAAAATAGGAATTGTAGTGCTTTAGCTAAAGAACTTGATCATTCGTTAAATTATATAGGTGTTGATCGTGGTGTTGAGATTTTAATTAAGCAAGGGATCAAACCAATTTATGCAATCGGTGATTTTGATTCAATAGAAAATCAGAATTTATTAACGAAATTAAAAATAGAGCGTTTGCCAACAAGAAAAGATGTTACCGATAGTCATGCGGCATTGGAATACGCTCTTTTACAAGGTTATGATGAAATTGATATTTATGGTGTGACAGGAGGTCGCCTAGATCATTTTTTTAGTGTAATGTGTTTATTGGAAAAATATCAAAGTGTAAAAATCAGAGTTATTGATAGTCAAAATATAATTGAGCTTTTAAAACCAGGTAAACATAAAATTATGAATGATGGCTATAAATATTTTTCATTATTTGCTTTAAAAGATAGTTATATTGATATCGAGCATGCACATTATCCTTTACATAATTATTATTTAAAACATGATGATCCACTATGTGTATCGAATCAAACGATTGAAGATTTTGCATATGTTACTAATAGTGAGACCATTATTTTAATTAGATCTCGAGATAAGTCTGATATTTAAAAAATAATTAAATAAGTTTAAAGGTGTTTAAATTAAAAGATTCTGTTGCCAGAATCTTTTAATTTTCTAATA
>BAHP02000033.1 GCA_000508865.1 Clostridiales bacterium VE202-01 | reverse complement strand
TGGTAGATTACATTTAGGACATTATGTAGGATCACTTAGAAGAAGAGTAGAATTACAAAACTCAGGTGAGTTTGATGAAATTTATATTATGATTGCGGATTCTCAAGCACTTACAGATAATGCTGATGATCCTGAAAAGGTACGCCGTAATATTTTAGAGGTGGCTTTAGATTATATGTCAGTTGGTTTAGATCCTAAAAAAGCGACGATGTTTATTCAATCGCAAGTTCCAGCGTTATTTGAATTTACTGCTTATTATATGAATTTAGTTACAGTTTCAAGACTTCAACGAAATCCAACGATTAAAGAGGAAATAAAACAGCGTGGTTTTGAAACAAGTATACCTGTAGGTTTTTTAAATTATCCAGTGTCTCAAGCAGCTGATATTACAGCATTTGACGCGACTTGTGTACCGGTTGGTGAAGATCAAATGCCATTAATTGAACAGACTAGAGAAATTGTTCATAGTTTTAATCGTATTTATGGTGATGTTTTAGTTGAACCTAATATTATGTTAGCTGAAAACGAAGTATGTCAAAGATTACCAGGAATTGATGGGAAAGCTAAAATGTCTAAATCAATTGGTAATTGTATTTATTTATCAGATACTAGTGAAGAGGTTCGTAAAAAAGTCATGAGTATGTATACTGACCCAAATCATTTAAAAGTTTCTGATCCAGGAACAGTTGAGGGAAATACAGTATTTACTTATTTAGATTGTTTTTGTAAAGATGAATATTTTGAAAAATATTTACCAGAATATAAGAATCTTGATGAATTGAAAAATCATTATCGTCAAGGTGGGTTAGGTGACGTAAAAATAAAGAAATTCTTGTTTAATGTTTTAGAAGAAAATTTGAATCCGATTAGACAGCGTCGAAAAGAGCTGGAACAGGATATAACATATGTTATGAAAGTATTAGAAGAAGGTTGTATTAAGGCAAATTTAAAGGCAAATGCTACTTTAAAAAGAGCCAAAGATGCAATGAAAATCAATTATTTTAGTAATCAAGACAGTATCACTGATTATTTTAAATAATTAATAAGCAGCTTATAAATACTAGAATCAAAGTTTGATGTTATTTGTCGTTAAAAGATTTTAAAGAGGTTTTTATTCTATTGATATATCCAATAGATTTAAAAATCTCTTTTTTATTTGGCTTTCTATGAAAATGATGTAGATATAAAAACAGTAAAAAGTATACTTTGATAATACTATTTACAATATTAATAAGGATATTCAAAATAAGATGATCAATTATTTATTAGAATAAAAAATTATGAAAATAAAAGAATATTATGTTGTTTTATTCATTAAGGTAAAAAAATTAAATCTATGATTATTAAGTTTTTTGATATCACAAAGAATAGAAAAACTATTTTAAAAGAAATTACGCTAATAAATATGAATTAGAGTTATTTAATAAGACTATTATAATGAAAATGTAATAGTAGGGCGACACAAAGAATAAAGTTGTGATTAAAGGGTAGAGAAAATAATCTTTACCTTTATTATTTAAATGAAAGTATATTACTAAATATAACATATATTTAATGTATTTTTGTATTATTTTACTATTTATTGTAGAATTTTACCCTTAAAAATATATTATAATATAAATATAATAAGAAATTAAATATTAGCAAAGGAGGATATAAAAATGAGAAGGATATTAAAGGGATTTCTTGTTATAGCAATTATAATTTCTACTTTTGTTACGGGAATAAATTATACAAAAGCAGTATCTGATGGTGAAATAATATATCCTGTAAATGCAGATGCATATATTAGAAGTGGTAATAATGCTAACAATAATTATAATTATGAAAATATTACTCAAGCTCACGGGCAGCAGTATGTTGGTAAGAATTATAAAGTAATAAATACCAAATATTATCCAGATGGTTCTAAGATCATAAGTGTAATGAAATTAGAGCTGCCATCTATTGAAGAAATCAATGAAAACAAACTTGATACATATGGCTTTGAGTTTAATATTTTTAAAAACCCTGATTTCAATAAATCAGGACAAACATATCATTTCTATTATACTGATGATGTAAATTGGAGTGAAACTACACTTACTTGGAATAATAAACCAGCAGGTATTGGAACTGGTGAAATTTTATTTGACTTTACAATTCCTCAAGGTTTTGAATATGAAAGTAAAAATGATGATGAAAAAAGAATTCGAATTGATATAACAGAAAAAACTAAAGAATTGATAGAAAAAGGCATTACAGCAATAACTATCTATGTTGAAGGTGAGTCAAAAGCGGATACTTCATTAATGATTCACAGTAAAGAAAGTGGCGATGGTAGTTTAGGAGCAAAACTTGTTGCTTCAAATAGTAACTATAGTAAAAATAGACTAGAACAGTTAATTGATAAATGTATGTCGATAGAAAAGGGGAATTATACTGAGACAAGTTATGATTTATTAACAGCTAGTTTAAATAATGCTAGAGCAGTACTTGAAAATGGAACAACAGTAGAAATAGATAATGCTTATGATGCATTGCTTGCTGCTAAAGAGGCTCTAATAGCTGAATATCCTGTCTTAGAAGATGGTTATATAAGAAGTGATAAAGGGACTAGTGCATATAGCTATGAAAATATTACCCAGGCGCATGGAGCACAATATGTGGGAAAAAATTATAAAGTTATAAATTCTAAATATTATCCAAATGGAAATGAAATCATTGGGGTAATGAAATTTGCATTACCTACATTAGAAGAAATAAGTGAAAGTGATTTTGATACATTTAAATTAAGCTTTAATATGTTTAAGAATCCAGGGTTCAATAATGGAATGCAGATATATCATTTCTATTATAGTGATGATACTAACTGGAGTGAATCATCACTTACATGGAATAATAAACCAGCATCGATCAAACATGATGGTGAAAATCTGCTTTGTGATTTTACAATTGCTCAAGGTGATGAATATGAAACAAAACCAGATCTTCAAAAAACAGTGAATATTGATATCAGCAGTAAGATAAAAGAATTAACTAAAAATGGTATAAATGAGATTACGGTATTTGTCTGTGCCGAAAATAAATTAGATACCTCAATTATGTTCCATAGTAAAGAAAGTGGTGATGGTACACTAGGGGCAAAGATCGTTGGTTCTTATCAAAATTATCGAGGACAATTAGAAGCTTTGATCAATGAATGTAAAGAGCTGGATAGCAGTAATTATACTGAAGAAAGTTTTTCAGTTTTAACCCAAGTATTAAATGAAGTACAACAGGAATATGTTGAAGGGACTTCATTAGAAAATCATGTTTCTTATGAAAAATTATTAAAAGCTAAAGAAGCTTTAGTATTAGTGCGAGATCTTGAGGATGTTGATAATATTGCTTATCATAAACCGACAAGAAGTAATTTATCAAAGACCCAAAGTGATAAAGTAACTGATGGTGATCTTGCTACTTATTGGTCAGGATCATTTTATCCATCATATGTAGATATTGATTTGATGGATACATACGAATTAACTAAATTAAAAATATATACTTTAGAAGGTAAAAACTGCTGGTATACAGTTTATGGAAGTAATGATGGTTCTACATATGACCGTTTATATCAAAAACATGTTGACTCTTTAGCAACAAACGAAGGTGATGAAATTATTTTTGATACAGCACTGTCATATCGTATTTTAAGAGTATATATTGAATATACCCAAGGTGATGACAAAGCTTATTTAACAGAAGTTAAAGCTTATGGTACAGCAGCTCAAACAAATGAAGGTGTTTTAAAAAATGGGACTTTGGAAGAAATTCTTGATGTAACTTCTTATGCTGAAAGTGAGTATGCAGCCACAATTACTAAAGAAGAGACAATTGAAAATGTTTATGGTATTATTGATCGGACGATTGGTGAAGAATATCGCAACTGGTTTAGTTTTGAACTTGTAGATGATAATAGTGAAAATGACTGGTATGAAATTAGTGACCAGGATGATAAAATTCATATTAAAGGTAATGAAGGATTATCGCTTACTACGGGATTAAATTATTATTTTAAGAATTATTTAAATGTGCATATTTCAGAACAGACAATGCAGGTAAATATGCCTGATGAACTAGTTAAAGTAAATGAAATCATCAAAAAAGAAACGCCATATCAAGTACGCTATGCATATAATTATTGTACATTGAGTTATACATTTGCTTTCTTTGGTGAAGAACAGTGGCAAAGAGAGAATGATTGGCTAGCATTAAATGGAGTCAATGTGGTGCTTGATCTTGCTGGTCAAGAAGCAACCTGGATCAAATTTTTAATGAATTTTGGTTATTCTTTTGATGATGCTAAAGACTGGTTGAGTGGACCCGCTTATTATGCATGGCAGTTTATGGATAATATGGAAACATTTGGCGGACCAGTTCCTGATGGTTATGTAAAAGATCGCTTAGAATTAGCTAGATCTTCACAACGCTGGAAAAAATCATTAGGAATGCAAACGATTCTCCAAGGGTATGCCGGTATGGTACCAACTAATTTTAATGAATATCAGCCTGATGTAACTGTAATTAAACAGGGGAATTGGAATGGCTTTAGTCGTCCTGATATGATTGCGACAGATTCTAAAGAATATGATCTATATGCACAGTTATTTTATCAGGCTCAGGAATTTGTTTATGGAGCTACCAGTGATTATTATGCAGTCGATCCTTTCCATGAAGGTGGGATCCGTCCCGCTGGGTTAAGTGATGCGACTATTGCAGCTGAAGTACTTGAATCGATGCTTGATTATGATCAAGGTGCTATATGGGTAGTTCAGGGATGGCAGAGTAATCCAACTAATGATCTATTAAAAGGAATGGGTGATAACCGCGAAGATCATGTATTGATCGTCGATTTAATTAAATATCCAATTTCAGACTGGACAAAATATGATCGAACAAGTTATGGTAGTACTAAATTAGATGCTAAAGAGTTTAATGGTACTAGCTGGGCTTGGGGATTACTTGCAAACTTTGGTGGTAATCCATCAATGCATGGACAGATGCAGGTCATGGTAGATGATATTATGGAAGCTCAAAAAACTTCTTCACACATGGTAGGATTAGGTATTATCTCAGAGGCACAATATGATAATCCTGTAATGTATGATTTGATTTTTGATTTAGCGTGGGCTGATAATGATTTTGACTTAGATGATTGGCTTGATCGATATATAGAAAGAAGATACGGTGGAACTTCACAAAATGCGCAAATGGCCTGGCAGATCATGAAAGATGCCAATTATGATCATGGTGTAAGATATACTAATGAATTGTTTGGAATGAAATCTAAAGCACCGCAAGATTACAAGGAACAAAATATCCCTTATGGTGCTGATCAATTAGAGAGCGCTTTAAGACTGCTTATTAGAGACTTCGATAAATTTAAAGACAGTGAATGTTATTTATATGATTTAAGTGAAATAATGCGTCAACAAGTAAGTAATTATGCTGTATTAAAATACAATGATGTTTTAGCAGCTAAAAGTGCAAATGATTTAGAAGCATTTAAAAAATACAAAGAAGAATTTTTAAAAGCCTTTGAAATTTTAAATGAAGTAGAAGCTACCCAAAAGGAACAACTAGGTGGTGAATGGATTGGTAAGGCTCAAGATATTGCTGCTAATTATGATGATTTTGCAATGGATTCATTTACAATGAATGCTAAAGCATTAATTACATCTTGGGGATCGAGAGCCGGACATCGTAGTTTAAAAGATTATGGCTGGCGTAATTACGAAGGAATTTTTAAAGATCTTTATACTAATATCTGGAGCGATTATTTAAATCGAGTCGAAGCAAATATGGAAAATGGGACATCATTAAATAATATTGATAAAAACGGTTACTTTGATTTATATTGGAAATGGAATATGAGTGATCAAGAGTATACAAGGGATGCTAAGGATTCGCCAGAAGAAATTTACGAAGTATTAGAAAAAGTACTAGAAAATTGTGCAATTAGTGGCGATGTTGATGCCAATATTGGAAATCTTGCTCTTACAGGAATCGTTAAAGATAGTAATGATTTAAAAGCTGATGCAAGTGCTGTTAATGATGGTGACACAGTGACAACATATTCTCTTAAAGCAAAAGATGAAAAAGCACCACAAGTTATTGTTGATTTAATTGGAATATTCCAACTTAGTGAAATCAATGTTATTGTAAATGATATATATGACTATGAAATATGGGTTAGTGAAGATAGTGTTGATTGGTTAAAAATTGGTGAAGGAATAAGTGATGAAACAAAATTTGCTGTCCAGGGAAGCGTTCGTTATATCAAGCTTGTCGGTATAAATAATATCGCGGAATTAAGTATTGGTGAAATAAGAGCATATGGTGAAAGAGTATTACCAACTTTAAATCAGTTAGAAAGTCTTATTGAATTTTGTGAAAGTATAAATACAAGTGGTAATGAAGAAAGTAAGATTACAGATTTTAATAATATCTTGAATTCAGCTAAAAAAGCAGCTGATAATGAAGCTGCTCCTGATGAAATAAATACAGTATATTGGAATTTATACGATGTCATAACTGATTTAAATTTAAGTGGCATATTTAATTTATCATTGAATAAACCAGTGATTGCGCATAATGATCCAAGTGGTAATTCTAGTAATTTAGTTGATGGCAATCTATCAACTGCTTGGAATGCTGGGCGTTTGAGTTTGACAGGTGCGCCATACGAAGATAAGATTACTCCAGCATGGGCGATCATTGATTTAAAAGAAGAATATCAAATTGATGAGGTAGAAATTAATTTTGGTAGCAATGTGTGGCATCATTATACTGTTTATGGCAGTGTTGATGGTGAGGAATGGTTTGAAATAGGCCATAAAGATACGGATAGCTTACCAAATGATATTGAAGATACTTATAATTTAGAAAATACTTTTGCTCGTTATATTAAATTAGAAATTACTAATGTTCAATTAGAAAGTTCAGGGAAAAGAACGCCCGTAATGGTTAAAGAATTAATTGTTATGGGACGGATAAAAGAAGTTGTAAATAAAGAGGAATTACAACAATTAATTAAGACTGCTAAAGAACTTGATTTAAATGATTATCAAGATGGACCTGCAAAAGATGCATTTAAAGCGAAACTTACAGAAGCCATTGAGTTATTAGATAGTGGTGTAAATCAACAAGAAATAGATGCAATGATAATTGATCTTAATAAAGCAATGGATGCTCTTGAAAAAATTGCTGTAGTAAATAAATTAGCATTATCAATAGCTGTTGAAATGGCAAATAACATAACTGAAGAACAGTTAGCTAATGTTGTTCCAGCTGTCGTTAATGAATTTAAAGCAGCACTACAAGAAGCAACAGTAATCTTAGCTGATGATAGTGCCAGTCAGGAAACTATCAATGCTTCATTTGCTCGCTTATCAGTTGCGATGCAGATGTTGGAATTTGTAAAAGGTGATAAGAGTGCTTTAGAAGCTTTGATCAATGAAGCAAATAGTTATGCAGAAGAAAACTATACAGTTACTTCATGGATAGCATTTAAAGAAGCCTTAGAAGCAGCCAATGCAGTAATGAGTGATGAAAATGCAATGCAGGAAGAAGTAGATCAAGTATATAATGATCTTCAAGTTGCAATTGACAGTTTAGTTGAAGTTAAAAAAGTAGATAAGACATATTTAGAGGCAATGGTAAATAAAGTATTGAGTTTAGATGAAAGTAAGTATATCGAATCATCATGCAGGTAATGTTGCCAGTATTAGAAAATGGACAAACAGTATTAGCAGATGAAAAGGCCAGCCAGGAGGCTGTAGATACAGCTTATCAAGCACTAACAAAAGCGTATTTAGAGTTAAGATTGAAACCAAATAAAGAACTATTACAAGAACTGATCAATCAGGCAAAGGGATTAAATAGTACAAAATATAGTGCTAAGACATGGGATATAGTAACTGAAACATTAAATAAAGCACAGCTTGTCTTAGATGATCCTGAAGTAAGTCAAGAACAGGTTAATATTACAAAAGATGCTTTAACGCAAGCATTGGCAGGATTACATGTAAAGGTAATAAATTCAGGTGATTCAACTGTAAGTGTAGCTACGGGTGATAATATCGATCCTATTTATTCACTTGCAGGAGTAGTATTAGCATTAATTGCTTTATATGGAGGTAGAAAAAGTTTGAAATAATTTAATTAAAAGGCAACAAAGTAATTAGTTTAAAGTAGTTATTTTGTTAGCCTTTTTATTTTTGTTAATGTTTAGCTCTTTTTTCTTTTTTAGTAGAATGATAAAATAAATATAATTAGAATATATAGAATAGAGGGAAATGGATGAATTTTTTTATTTTAATTATGTTGATTTTATGTTTAGCGGGTTTATTAGATAAAATTTTAAATAATCGCTTAGGTTTAGTAGAAGCTTTTGATAAAGGAATCAATTCAATGGGAAGTATTGCAATGAGCATGACGGGATTTTATTGCATTGCTATAGCGTTAATTCAAAAAAATGTTGATATAATTACTAAAATAGGTGCTGATTCTGCTTTTGATCCCAGCATTATTATTGGAAGTATTCTGGCTCCCGATATGGGTGGTTTTTCGATTGTAGCAGGATTAAATAGTGAAATCTTTTTAATTTTTTCGGGAGTAGTTTTAACATCTACGCTTGGTCAAACAATTAGTTTTCAGTTACCGATTTTTTTAGCTTCCTTAAAAAAAGACGATTTACAGCCATTTATTAGTGGGCTGGTATATGGTATTTTAAGTCTGCCTTTAGTTTTGATCGTTGTAGCATTATATCTACAAATCCCTCATTTACTAATAAATCTTTTGCCAATCTTACTTTTATGTTTAGTCTTGATCATGGCACTATATTTTTCGTATGATCGAACAATTTTTGTACTAACTTTATTTGGTTATATAATTAGAATTATTAGTATCATTTTGTTTGCTTTAGTAATTTTACAGTTATTTTTTAATAATCTTTCTTTTACTAATGATCTTTTGATTAGTGAAGCTATGGTCATTGTATTAAGAATGTGTATCGTTGTTTGTGGATCGATGATTTTAAGTGATATTATTATTAAAAAATTTTCAAGAGTTATTTTTATGGTTGGACAAAAATTAGGAATAAACAGCACTAGTGTTATGGGGTTGTTATTGAGTTTAGGAACAAGTATCGCAATGATTCCTTTATTTAGTCAGATGGATAGAAAGGGAAAAATGATAAATGCAGCATTTAGTGTTAGTGGGGCATATGTATTTGGAGGTCAATTGGGATTTATTTCTAGTGTAGTTGATAGTCAAGGAGTTTTAGTATATATGATAAGTAAGATCGTAGCAGGTGTTTTAGCAATTATTTTTGTAATGCTGTTTTATAAGTTGAAAAAGAAGAAGTTGGATTAAAGAATCTGACTTTTTTCTAATTAAATACAAATAATTGTTATAATAGGGTTTAAATCTTATTTGCTTAATTTGACGAAAAGGAGTTGTGAGTATATACTAAAGACGGTAAAATGCATGTGTATTTTATTAAGTAATTAAAAAATTATTCTAGAAAAGAATCGTAATATAGATGATAATTTAATATATGAGGGTGATTATTAATGAAGATAATAGATTTATTAGATATACAAGGGATTGATTTATATACTGGTACAATAAGCAATAATGAGGTTATTGATCATTTGATTGCTTTGATGCAGCTTAGTGATCAAGAAATCGATAAACAAGAAATTATCGAAACGGCAACAAAAGCAGGTGAAGAAACGATGATTTTTTATGTACCAATAGATAAAGAACCAAAATTATCGATTCTGATCGTTAGAGATGATTCTTTAGATAGTCTAGCAAAATTGTTTTTTTTGATAGCAGTACCTAAAGATGATATTAATATTTATTTAACACTTTTATTAAAAATGTTAAGAAATCGTAAATTTGAAGAACGATTGATCAGTGCTCAAAATTCTGAAGAATTTATAGCTTTAGTTAAAGAATTTGAAAATAAGATAGAAAATAGTTATGATCTTTTGTTTGTTGATGCTTGTAAGAGTGAAACTAGGGCAATGAGAAATTTAATGAGTAAAGCTAAAGAAATGAATATTTCTTTTAAAGTAGAAATTGATGATTTAGAAGTTAAAGAAGAGTTAGAAAAAGTAAAATGTGTTATTATTGTAGGTGATGGACAGGTAGAAATGTCAAGATTTGATGGTAAACCGGTAATCTTGATAAAAGATGTTGAAAGTGATAAAGCTGAAATTTTGTTGCATCAGGCTGTAAATGAAGAGATAGATATTTTTCACTATCAAGATAAAATAAAGAAAACAATAAAACCCAATCGAGTAATTTTAAAGCGGATGTTTCAGCAATTAAGTAAGGGAGTCGATAAGATCATACCAGTGTTAGTGGGATCGGGAGCTTTGATATCGATTGCAACCTTAGCTGTATCCTATAATTTGTTTGGAATATCTTCTTTAGTAGATAATGTTTGGATAGCTAATAGTTATGTGTTTGGTAATGCGATTCAAGGGATGATCGTTGCTCTTTTAGCTGGATTTATTGGTCAAACGATAGCGAAGCAGGCTGGTTTTGCAGCGGGGTTTAGTTGCGGTGTCGCTACACAGTTAAATGTTATTTATTTAAATGATGTAAATAATCCCGGTTTATTAGGAGGAATCGTTGCTGGTTTTATAGGTGGTTATGCAGTAATCTTTTTACAAAGATCATGTAAAAAGATTTCTAAACAATTTGATGAAGTAAAATCAGCAGTTATTTACCCACTATTTTCAATTATCTTTGCTGGCATGATCACATATTTAATTAGTCCCTATATAGGAATATTTAATCATACGATCAGTAATTTTATTGGTGAAATGAATTTAGGTTTTAAATTGATTTTAGGTATGGCTGCTGGTGCAATGATGGCAATAGGTGGTCCTGTTAATAAAATAGGGTATATTTTTGGGGTTAGTCAGATATTGGAAGGAAATTTTGATGTCATGGCGGCAATTATGGCAGCAGGTATGGCTCCGGCTTTAGCGATTGCATTTGCAACTACTTTGTTTGAAAATAAGTTTTCTATTCAGGAAAAGAAACTAGGGCGAGATAATTTTTTAATGGGGTTTGCATTTGTTTCTAAAGGAATTTTACCTTTTATTCAAAAAGAACCGCAATTAGTTACAGTTACATGTATTATTGCTTCAGTAATTACAGGGGGACTATCAATGGTGTATAACTGTGGAGTTATGGTTCCTTGTGGTGGTATTTTTGTTTTACCATTAATAGCACATCCATTAAGATTTCTTATTGCCTTATTGGCAGGAATGATTTGTGGTGGGACTGTTTATGGATTATGGAGAGAGGCAGGCGATGAATAATGAAAAATATATATTTTTGATATTGATGGAACACTTACTGATAATAGAACTGGTAAAATTGTTCCAAGTGCTAGAGAGGCTTTAGATAAATTAAGAAAAAATGGACATTTTGTTGCTATTGCAACAGGTAGAGCATATTATAAAGCAAAAGATTTTTTGAAAGAAGCTGGATTAAGAAATATGGTTTGTAATGGGGGAAATGGAATTGTGATCAATCATGAATTGATTAGAAATGCCCCGCTTGATCATGCTAAAGCTTTAGCCATTATTAATGAGGCTGAAAGCTTAGGATATGGTGTCTTAGTTGCTCCATATGATAGTAAAGATGTTGTTAGTAAAAATATGTTATTTTTTAAACAGGCTGGGTTTCGTAAAGAACCGACACGTTATTTAATTGATGATAAAATAGATTATGCTAAGTTGGAGAATATCTATAAGATCTATATTTCGATACCTGGTGATAAAGAAGAGGAATTAACTTTAAAAGATACTTTGGGATCGTTACGGTTTGAAAAAGAATACTTAATGTTTCAGCCTGATGATAAGAAAAAGGGAATCATTGAAATGATTGATTTAATGGGTGGTAGTTTAGATGATGTAGTTGTTTTTGGGGATGATTATAATGACTTAGTAATGTTTGATAAACGTTTTTATAAAATTGCAATGGGAAATGCTTGTGATGCGTTAAAATCAAAGGCGGATTATATCACAAATAGCAATATCAATGATGGAATCTATAATGCTTGTAAAGTTCATGGATGGATTAGAGAATAAATTTTAATTAGTTCACATTTAATTCATACAGTGGTGATAGGATAATAGTGTCGAAAGACAACCATAATAATATGTAAAATATATTAATCCCCTCATATATGTTTTACAACTCAAAATGATGGATGATTCCCTCTCCCATAAATCTCATCCATCATTTAGAAGCCTCCCCTGGCTTCTTTTTTAATGACATGATAAATATTAAATAAGGAGGACAAATATGATGGAAAATATTACATTATCTAATGGTGTAAACATTCCCCTTGTTGGTATGGGGGTATTTAAAATTGATAGTGAAGATATGATGAAAGAAATCATCGAAAATGCTATAGATTGTGGATATCGTTTGTTTGATACAGCACAAATGTATAAAAATGAAAAAAGTCTTGGAAATGCATTACAAGCAGTGTCGATTAATCGTGAAGAATTATTTCTCATTAGTAAAGTAGATAATGGAAATCAGTGGTATGAACAAACAATAAAAAGTTTTTATGAAACTTTAAACGATTTACAGACTGATTATTTGGATGCTTTTTTAATTCATTGGCCAGGTCAAAATAAAGAACGTATTTTATCGACATGGAAAGCGTTAGAAGAGTTATATGAAAAAGGAAAAGTAAGAAGTATTGGAGTATGTAATTTTGAAGTTTCACAATTACAATTTCTTTTAGCGAATTGTCGTATTCCACCAATGATAAATCAAATTGAGCACACACCTTTCCTCCATAATCAAGAATTATTAGATTATTGTCGAAAAAATAATATTCAGATTATGGCGTGGGGTCCATTATTACGTGGAAATCTAGAAGATCCAAAATTACAAAAAATTGCTGATAAATATGACTGTAGTGTTGCTAAGCTTCTTCTTCGGTGGAATGTTCAGCAAAATATCATCCCTATTCCTAAATCGAAAAATAAAGGGCGAATGCAGTCAAATATAGATATTTTTTCTTTTTCTATTGATGAAGAAGATATGAAAATTTTAAATCATTTAAATAAAAATCAGCGTACAAGCCATGATCCAAATACATTTGATTTTTAGGATCAAGTAAAGTAAAAAGGAAGAATTAGTTTTATTGAATGTTTCAATAAATTAATTCTTCCTTATTTTGATAATTTAGAACTTATGGGAATCGTTATACCGACATTAAATAGTTTATTATCGGCATAAATATCAACAGTCCCCTGATATTTATAAATAATACTTTTTATCGATTCCAAACCAATACCATGCTGCTTAGGATCATCTTTTAATGAAAGATATTTACTACCAATTTTTCTAATCTTACCATTATAACTGTTCTTAAAAACTAAATAAAACGTATGTTCAGTTTCTTTACTATTGATTTGAATAAATTTATGAGTATCTTTTTGTTGGAAACAAGCTGTAATACTGTTTTCTAATAAATTACCAAGAATGATACTCATTTAATGGACTAGCTTCAGGTAATGATAAATTAAGACTTAATTTAATATTTTGTTTTTGACAAAGTTCTGCATAATATTGTAAAAGCGCATCAACAGCAACATTATTAGTAAAAATAATATTGAAGTTGTTAGAAGTGTCAATGAATTCATTAGTGTTACTAATATATTCAATTATATTTTTTTGATTAGTTTGTTTAGCCATGTTATCGATTACGCAAAGATGGTGTTTAAAATCATGAATCAAACGTCTTTTTTCATCAATTACTTCTTTTATCTTGAGGGTATAAGCCTGCTGGATATCCAATTGTTTAGTTATCTGGCGATATTCTTCAATAAAGGCTAGATTAAGAGTATAGGTTTTAATAATGTTTTTCCAAAGCAAAATAGCAATTGAATATATTACTACTAAAATACCGCCTTCAATAAAACGAATACCATAAATAGGTTCATAGTTTATAAAGACTCTATCCCATATACAGGCACAGGCAAAAAATATTTCACTGTAAAATAATAGATTAGCTTGTAAATAATCGTTTTTAACAGCATAATAACTTGTAATTAAAAGATAAGCAGCTAATAAAATTTTAAATAAAAAAATTAAATCAGAGAAAAGTGCAATAATATTAAGATCAAGATTTCCAGAATTTAAACAATAAAAGGCAATCAGTAGACAAAATAAGCCTGTTGATATCATGGAAATCAAAGCAGTTTTTTTGTTTATATAACAAAGACGATTATGTAAAACAACAATCAATAACATCGCTAAATAACCGGATGTTACTTCAAAAAAATACCAAGGGAAAATAGAGGTAACAAACATTGTATGAATGATTGGATATGAAATAAAACCTAATGAGGTTAAAGATAAAAGGAAAAAAATAAAGGTGTTAGTTTGTTTACGAACAATACAAAAGTATAATGAAAAAGCAGCTGTAATCAAGATGATAGTTATATTAATTAAATTTATCCCTAAATGAATGCCACGGACATAGTTTAAACTAGTAGGATTTCCAAAAGCTGGCGGGTATACCATTCCACTATAAAAGTGAGAATAATTACTAACGTTGATGATGATCGTGATCGTTCCTGATTGTTTAAAAGTAATCAATCTATTAGCAGTTTTAGCCTCGTAATTATCAGGATCAGGATTACCGATCGAAAGCATCATTTCATCATTGATATAGATAGTATAAGCAGAAAAGATTTCTGGAATATCTAGGGCATAAGTGTCTTCTTTAGGAAGTTTGATTCTTAAAACATAAGTGCCTTTTCCATAGGGATCAAAAATAGCATTTTCACCAATTGTTACATCTTTCATGTAAAGATCAGGATCACCATTTTGAAAATCTTTTGGACTTAATAGTACATCAGGATAGAAAGACCAGCCACGACTAAGAAAATAAGCTGTATCTTCTTTAAAGTCTTCTTTTGAAAGAATCAATAAACCATTAGAAGCTTGTAAAGATCTTTGATCGTATTTATTATCAAAATAAAATAAAGCAATAAATAAAAGAGAAGAAACTGTTATAATTGATAATATTTTAAGATATTTGTTTAACATTTTTAATTCCTCTTTTTATAATAATAAAACCAATTACGACAATTAAAAATAAAATATAAGGTAAATAATTAGGTTTTGTCTTCTCTTGTAAATGTGTTATTTGATATAAACCAGGATAATCTGTTTCAAAAGTTACTACTTGTAATTTAGAATCATATGTACCATTATAATTGCTGTCATTATTAATAATTTCAATTTCAGTAACATTATCTTTCAAAGAACAAGGAAACATTACTTTCATATTATTAAGTTTATCTATTTTTTGATTATTTATTTTTATTTCAAAGCTAAAACTATAGTCATCGACTTTATTAATATCAATTTCTACTAAATCAGAATCTTGAAGCTTTAAATCAGCAATCGTTGAACTAGGAATTGAAATAGTAATTCCATGCTTTGAAAACTTAAGACTATGATAACTATTTTCCTGCATTAATGAGATTCGGTATCCTGATAGGATATCTTTATCATTTCCAAAATACTCGTTATTATCTAGGGACTGATTTTCATTTACTGAAGCAGTATTATTTTCACTTTCTTCAGGAACTGGAGCAGGTTGTTCTATTTCAGGTAGCGGCGGGTTTTTACTGTCACCAGCATCACGATCACCACCAATATTTTCATAGACCGGTTTATCATGATCTTTATAGTATTGAATAATCTCAGAAGCATCTTGACCATTTTGAAAATAAAAATAATAATATTTATTTAATTCTAGCTTAGTTTGACTTAATCTAAAAAAATTGCTAACGATCGTGTCATCTAATATTTGCCATGATTTATTTTGCAGATCTTGATATGTTAGTTTTACATCACTTTCAATATAAAAGACAGTAGTTTCATTTTGTTTTCTTTTTAACCAGGAAAAAGTAATATTTGAAGCATTATCGCTCATAATAAAAATATCAAAGTTATTTGGATCACTGACACAAACAGAAAAGGTGACTGTTTTGATGCCTTCGTCAAGTATATAATCATCTACACAAACATCATCCAGCCTTAAATTAAGATAAACTGGATATATACCAGCAACGTTTAAATTAACATTGCTAATATCAATATTATCTATTATTACACGGGCATCAGCTGTATCATCATCATTATAGCCAGCGATATAAACTTTATTTTTATTTTCAACAAAATCATTAAAAGCATCATGATCGTTTAGTGCAACTATAATACCAGTAGTAAGAATGTCATAACTTGTGATTTTATTGACGATTGGTTTAGTATTTTCAGGTTCTGTTTCATTGTTTAGGGCATAAACCATATTATTAGAAATTAATAAAATTATACATATAATAAACGTAATAATTTTTTTCATCTATTTACCATTCCTTCAAAAATATAGTGACGAAATGTTTTTTCAATACTTTTTCTATTTCTAATACTAATAGGAATGCTCTCATTATTATTAAGAACAAAATAAGAATCAACAGTTCTATTGATGTGTTCCATATTAACGACAATACCTCTAATACAATTAATAAAGCGAGAATCATTTAATAATGGTTTGGTAATTTCTTTGAAAGAACCGCTTACTTTAATAGTTTCGTTGATTAAATGAATTCTTGTGGTTCGATTGGCGATATCAATATATAAGATATCACTGGTATTTATTTTGACTTCAATTCGAGAAGTTTTTACTTTAATAAAAGGGACATCGTATTTAGGAAATATTTGACAAAATTCCATTGCCTGTAAAAAAGATTGATCATTTATAGGTTTAACTAAATAATAAGTAGCATGAACAGAATAACTTTCGAGGGCAAATTCATTTGATATTGTAAGAAAAATGAGTTTGCATTTTTTATCTTGTTGGTATATTTGTTTTGCAGCTTCCATACCGTTTAGTTTATCTAAAAAAATATCCATAAAAATAATATCATAAAAATTAGGTTCAAATTCTTCTAAGAATGTTTCGGCATTTTTATATGTAAATATGGAGTAATCAATTTTCTTATCAGCAAAATAATTATCTAATTTTTTTACTAAAATATTTTGGTCTGTTTCTAGATCATCAATAATTGCAATTTTCATAGATTACCTCCTCAGGGCTAATTTATAATATTAGTTTAATTAATTTGTTTAATAAAAGCAAATATTATTTATGTTAAGTTTTGCTGTATTTATTTTAAACTTAACAGGCATCAAAAAATAGATAAATATGTTAAATTTTGTTGAGATATTTTAAATAAAAGATAAATAATTATAACACTACATTTAAATTAAAAAAATAATGTATTTGAAACAAAAAAGTCGCGTTTTAAGCAAAGGTTATATAAATAAAAAAGAATTTTTATTAAAATATATAAGGATTAATTAATCACATCATATAAATTAAAGTTTTAATTTTAATAGCAAGAAAAGGAGGAATAAACAAAAATGTTTAAAAAAGAAATAATAAAAAAATCATTTTTAATATCATTTATTTCATTATGTATGATGTTTTCCCTGTCACCAGCAATGGTCTTTGCAGTTGAAAATGAGACTGGAGAACCATCAATCGGTGATGAAACACCTGACGAAACACCTGATGAAACAGAATCAGTGGAAATAGCTAGTGTTACTATTGGAGATAAAACAACTGTTTATAGCTATGGTTCTGATGAAGAATATACAACGCTTGATGATGCATTATTTGCAGCCTGGGAGTCTGCCCAAGGTAAAACAGCTACAGTCACTTTATTACAAAGTGTAGATTGGGGTTATACGTCAACTAATAATTTAGAAGTAACCCAAGACAGTGATATTACATTATGTATGAGTGAAGGGGGAGAATTATCAGGAAGTGTAACTTCTGTTGATACTGGTTTAATTCTTGTTTCTGGTAAGCTTACTCTTGTAAATGCGACAGTAACAAGCTATGGTTATAATTGTATATATGTAACTAATGGTGGTAACGTTCAAATTAATGGTGGTGCGATTTCTAGTATTAATGGCTATAGTTGTATAGCTGTGAATGTAGCTAATGGTGAAGCTACGATCAACGATGCTAAAATTGACACTTTAGGTGGGACAGGACTATATGCTACAGGTAGCGAGAGTAATATTTTAGCTAATAATTGCTCATATAATCGATCATTTACAGCTATAAAAGCAGAAAATGAAAGTCAAATCACAATTAATGGCGGAACTATCGTGGCTAGTGCTTATGGTATAGATGTATCTGGTGCAAATATTAGTATCACTAATGTTAATAACATCAGTGCTCCAGGCGGTAATGTATTATTAAAAGGTAATACGGTTGCTAAAATCAATAATTGTACTAATAATAGTACTGCTGCCTATGGAGTCCAAATAAGTAATAGTAATAACAAGCTGGAAATGATTAATAGTACATTTCCTGCTATAAATACAAATGGAAATGACTGTAATAATAATAGTATTACTATTGATAGCAGTACGATTAATACTACGGGACCAAATAATATATATGTAAGAGGTAGCGATAATGAAATTAGTGTTACTAATAGCAAGCTGAATGCTAAAGCAAGGTATACAGCAAACGCTGCAATTGGTTTATTTGGTACTAATAACAATGCTATTGTTAATAACACTGATATTGTCGGTGAAAATGATGATTATGGTATATATGGTGAATCTTATAATCTTACAATTAATGGTAGTAAAATTAGTGGCTTTGAGAATGGGATACAAGCATATGATAGTAGCGAAATTACAGTTAATGATTGTGTAATTGATACTACTACGGGTAATGGATTATTCTTATATAATATGGTAAATACTGCTACAGTAAATAGATGTACAATTAATGCTGGTGCTGTAGCTATATATCATCGTGGTAGTGGGACTTTTATAGTCAATGATTGTACTCTTACTGGGAAGGTTGATGGAATAGAAGCATATGCTAGTACTGCTAAAGTTATGATCAGTGATACAACAATTAGTGCAACATATTGTTTTTTATCAGTGAATAGTGATAGCACTGTGAAAGATGCTTTAGCACCTGGTAATGCTTTTTATGATAGTGATAATAACTTGATTACAACTGGTTTAGATGGTGATGAATTAAGAGGAACTAACTATGAAGTTACTACAATAAATATTAGAAAATGCAATCATGATTATACATATACAGATAATGGTGATGAATCTCATACACGTCATTGTCTAGCATGTAATGATACAATTACATCTATGCATGTTTATGAAAATGGTAAATGCAAGTTTTGTGGTGCTGAAAAAGAAACTGTAAAATATACTTTAAATGTTTATATTGATAACGAATTAAATACTTCACAAACAATGGAATATGAAGAAGGATCAATAGTTACAGCTAAAGCAGAAACAATAAGTGGTAAAAAATTCTCTCATTGGGCTCTTAATGCCCCTGAAGGTAGTATGTTGAGCAGTAATGAAAATTATACATTTAGGTTAACTGGTAATATGTCAGTTTATGCGGTCTATGTAGATGAAGCGGAAACAGTAGAAAAATTACCTCAGGTTGCGGTAACTGATGTTCATACTTCAGGTACTATGATTGCATATGAAATTACACGCTCTATTCCATCAGAATATACAGTTATAGAAGCAGGAGTATTATATGGTACTAGTACTAGTGTGTTAGGTAATGGTTCAATAGATGAGAAATTAAGATTTGCAGATAGTAATACTAATGGCGCTACTACTGATCTAAAAGAGAAAGTATATAAAAGAGCATTTACATCTAAATCATTAGAAGGAAGTGCAATTTGGTATTTTGATGTTGGTACAACAGTAGATCGAGCTGTTTATGCAAGAGGTTATGTTGTAGTAAAGGATTCAAAAGGTCAGTATCACTATGTATATAGTGGTGTAATTGATAAAACATATCAGCAAGTAGCTAATGGTGATAATGGAATTAATTAAGAAAAAATCATAATTATTGATAAATAAAATTGAAAGAGAGGTAGAAATGGTGAAAAAGGAAGCATATGTAACTCCAGAAATAGATATTGTATGTTTTGAAATCAAAGATATTATTACAACTAGTGGAATTAATGGAGAGTTTGGAGAAATCAGTGGACCAGATAGTGGTTTTGATGATTAAAGCTAAGTTGATTAATTAATCGAATGGATGGCAGAAGTGCCATCCAATGGCATGAACTATATATCATGAGTTCATGCTTTTCTTTTTCTAATAAAGCATATACTCAAAAAAAGTGCAAAATCCCTCTGCAAGATTTTTGGTAATGTCAAGTAATTTGTGTAAGTAATTTTAAAATTATTATTCAATTGTAAAATTTTTGTGGTTGTAGTTAAACAGTATCAGACATCTGTAGATAATGCATCTTTAGAAACAGTAGTAAATAACATGTTGACATTAGATGAAAGTAAGTATACAGAATCGTCATGGGAAATCATGTTACCAGTTTTACAAAATGCTCAAGATGTTTTAAGTGGTGTAAGTGCAAATCAAAATGATATTGACAGTGTATTTGTAAAATTGACGACAGCATACTTAAGTTTAAGATTAAAACCAAGTAAAGATTTACTTGCTGGCTTAATTAAAAAATAAAGATATATATTATTGATGATCGGATCAAGAGTGATGTAAATTGTAAACCACTGGTTTAAGCCAGTGGTTTTATAGTGTTTATGACTAAATTATGATTAGTTATAAGATTTTATTAGCAACTAATTTTAAAAAATCATATTTTAACTGTCCATATTAAAAATGATAAATTAGTTCATAAAAAGTGAAAATAATGTAAGCGCTTTTATGATATCGTTAATATATAGCAACGGATAGATGTTATCTTATTTTTATATAGAATAGGAGTTGATAATTTAAAGAAAGAAAATATATTTTAGGGAAAATAAATAAAGGAGGATATGAGATGAAAAGATTTATAAAAAAAGCAGGTTTGATGCTGTTGGTACTATCATTATTTTTTACTTCTGCAAATTTTAGAATCTATGCATTTGATAATGATCAAATGCTATATGTGGATTTTGATGAAAATGTTGAGGATAAATCAGGTAATGGTAATAACGGTACGATTCAGGGAAATCCAGAATATGTTGACGGAGTAAGAGGTAAAGCATTGCATATTGTTAATAGCAATGGCAGTACAAGTGAAGTAGCAAATCAATATGTTGATTTTGGTAATAATATTAAATTTACGAATAAAGATTTTGCTATTTCTTTTTGGTATAAAAGTGATAATGGAGTTAGTGCTGGAGGAGCATTGATTTCTAATAAAAATTTTGATTCTGGAAGTAATGCTGGATTAAATATTGGTGATTTTGATACCGGATTAAGAGTGAATTTTACCCCAGAAAATAGTGGACGTTATGATGTTTATAATTTTGCCCCAATTGATGGAGTATGGCATCATGTTGTAGTTAATTTTGATCGTGATGGAACGATTGATACTTATTTAGACAATCAGTTTGTTAAATCTACAGATATTTCAAGTGAGGCTAATAAAAGTATTGATGTAACTAACTTTGTTGTTGGTGCTGATGGTTATTTTAAAAATGGTTTGAATGATGCTTATATTGATGAATTAAAAGTTTATTCACGTTTAATGAATGAAACTGAAATAGCTACAGAATATAATCTTAATGATGATGAAATCATTCATTTAACTTTTGATGATGAAAATGCTAATGATGTTAGTGGTAATGAAAATCATGGAGTGGCTTCTAATATTACATATGCTGATGGTATTGCGGGAAAAGCTGCTCATATTGTTAATTCTAATGGAAGTTCTAGTGCTGAAGTTTCTTCATTTATTAATTTGAAAAATGCAGTAGCTTTAGGAGTTGAAGATTTTACAATTAGTTTTTGGTATAAAACAAGTGTTGGAAATGAAGATGGAGGAACGATCATTTCTAATAAAGACTACGATAGTGGCGCTAATGATGGTTTCGCAATTGGAAGTTTTACTAATGAAATAAGAGCTAATCTAGCTTTTAATCGAACACGTAAAGATATTAAATTCACAGCTATTGATGGTTCATGGCATCATAATGTAATTACTTTTGATCGTGATGGAATGATGTCTACTTATACTGATGGAATAAAAACAAGTGCGGTAGATATTTCAGCCTTTAAGGATAATAGTTTAGATTTAGGTGATTTAGTTATTGGGGCTGATAGAAATAAATGTTATGGTTTATTAGATAGTTATATAGATGAGCTTAGAATTTTTAAATCAGTAAAATCTGATCAAGAAATTACACGACTTTATGAAGAGTTTAAAGAACCTGATATAATTCCAACTGGTGATATATTGTTAAAGGCATCGTTTGATGATAATGTTGAAGATTTAAGTGGCAATGGTAATCATGGTAATATTGTTGGAAATGTAAGTTATGTTGATGGAATAAAAGGGAAAGCAGTTCACATTATTAATTCTAATGGCAGCACAAGTGCGAAGGCTGAACAATATATTGATTTTGGTAATAAAATCAAGTTAACTGATCAGGATTTTTCTTTATCATTCTGGTATCAAAGTGATAACGGTGTATCTAATGGCGGTGCGATGATATCTAATAAAGATTTTAATTCTGGAGGTAATGCTGGATTTAATATTGGTGATTTTAATACGGGATTAAGAGTGAATTTTACAGCCCAAGGCAGCAGTCGTAGAGATGTTTATAATTTTGCTCCAATTGATGGAATATGGCATTATGTAGTTATTAATTTTGATCGTGATGGTTATATTGAAACTTTTGTTGATAATCTAGCAGCAGGAAAGACAGATATTTCTAGTGATGCTGGTAAATCGATCGATGTAGCTAATTTTGTTGTTGGCGCAGATGGATATTTTAAAAATGGTTTAGATGATGCTTATCTTGATGAGTTAAAAGTATATTCTCGTTTAATGAGTAAAGATGAGATCAAAGCGGAATATGATACAACATATTTACAATATGTTGTAAATGATGCGGATAAGTTTTATCAAGAAGCGGTTAAAAATGTTAAATATGATCATGATAAATTAACTGATTTAAATACAGCTATTGAAATTGGTAAAGCTGCTATCGAAGCTGATGATTATAGTAATGTTGAGATTTTAGTAAGTAACATTCAAATTAAATTGGCTTTAGTCAAAGATGGAGTTGAAGGTGTTGTTGAAGGTCAGGTCTTATATTTGAGTTTTGATAACGAGAATGTAAAAGATGAATCAGGACGTGAAAATCATGGTACGAGTGTAGGAGATGTAAGTTATGAACCAGGAGTAATCGGAAAAGCGTTACATCTTCAAAACGATAACGGAAGTACGATGCAAATAGCTAAGCAATATGTGAATTTTGGACAGCCTGATGATTTGAAATTTAAAACAGATGATTTTGCTATTTCATTCTGGTATAAAACTGTAAATGGCGGTGGCAATGAAGCGGCGATTATTTCTAATAAAGACTGGTCTACAGGCAGCAATGTTGGAATGAATATTGGAAACTTTGGCGATAGTATTAGAGTTAATTATACAGGATCTGGATGTAGTCGTGATGATATATATGGTTTGAGTGCTAATGATGGTAATTGGCATTATATAGTTGTTAATTTTGATCGTGATAATGTAATTAGTGCTTATATTGATGGAAATTTAGAGAAGACAACAGATATTAAAGATACTTTTGGCAAGAGTATCGATGCTATTGATTTTGTCATTGGAGCTGATGGTAATAAAACTCAGGGACTTAATGATGCATATCTTGATGAAGTAAGAGTAATGAAAAGATTATTTACGACTACAGAAATTGAGGAATATTATTTACCATACCGTCTTCAAATGAAAATCGAAGATTATACAAATGTTTTAAATCAGGCTAAAGAAGATGGCTATGATGAAAGTAAAATAGCGGAATTTGAAAAAGTATTAAATGCAGTTAATGAAGAAAAAATAAATGCTGATGCAGATACGATGCGAAAGCTGATCAAAAATCTTACAAATGCTTTTGATCGTTTCCAAACTTCAGAAACACCAATAATGAGTTTCCAGGTTTTATCAGATGTTCATATTGATGGAACTGAAGAAGATAATCAATCAATATTAAATTTAGTTGATGCTTTAGAAGACATTGCAATGTTAGATCCAACGAGTTCGGCAATTTTATTCCCAGGTGATTTTACAGATGCTGGATCAGAAGGGCAATATCAGGCATTCTATAATACTATTGAAAAGTATAACTTTACAAAAAGCATAATTTCGTTAGGAAATCATGATGTTCGCTGGTTGTGTTCAGGAAGTGATCGAAATGAAGCTGGTGCAAATATTCCAACATGTAAATATGGTACTTCACCATTTATGGAAAGATATTTAAAATATAATACTCCTTATATGGATGGAGTCGAAGATCAGGCATATTTTGATACTTGGATCAATGATTATCATTTTATTACACTTAATACAGAACAGGATTTAAAAGATAATGCTTATTTATCTAATGAACAATTAGATTGGTTAAAAGAAGTAATCAAAGAAGATGCTAGTATAGATAAACCAATTTTTATCCAAATTCATCAAGCATTTACAGGAACTTCAGATCATGAATCATTAGATTTGATTGGTGAACAAGAAGAAGCATTAAGAGCAATACTAAAAGATTATCCACAATCAATCGTATTTACTGGACATGTTCATAATGGAATAAATTTAGCTAAAGTACATCAAGTAGAATTTGGATATGTAGTTGATGTACCAGCATTTAAATATCAATCTTATGGTGATCCACGAGCTCAAATTGGTTACCAGGTAAATGTTTTTGAAGATAGAGTTGAAATTAGACCACGAGATTATAAAAATGATGTTTGGTTAGATGAGTATAAAACAGATATTCCTTTAGCTAAAAAAGAGGTTATTACTGATAAATTAGCATTATCG